>NZ_JBIUCF010000016.1:0-251658 GCF_044593615.1 Nonomuraea sp. NPDC051941 | reverse complement strand
TGACGGCCTGCTTGCGCTTGCGGTCGATGCGCACACCGACGCTGTCGCGCTTGTCGATCTCGAACTCCAGCCAGGCACCCCGCGACGGGATGACCTTGCAGCCGAACAGGTCCTTGTCGGACGTCTTGTCGACATTGCGTTCGAAGTAGACACCGGGCGAACGGACCAGCTGCGAGACCACGACACGCTCGGTGCCGTTGATGATGAACGTGCCCTTCGGCGTCATGAGCGGGAAATCGCCCATGAACACCGTCTGGCTCTTGATCTCACCGGTGGTGTTATTGATGAACTCCGCCGTCACGAACATCGGGGCGGAGAAGGTCATGTCCTTGTCTTTGCACTCATCTACTGAGTACTTCGGCGGCTCGAATCGGTGGTCGCGGAACGACAAGGACATGGTCCCCGAGAAGTCCTCGATCGGACTGATCTCTTCGAAGATCTCTTCGAGGCCCGACTGAGTCGGGACGTCCTTGCGCCCGGCCTGGCGAGCCGCCTCTACCCGGGCCTTCCACTTCTCGTTTCCGAGCAGCCAGTCGAACGACTCGGTCTGCAGAGCGAGAAGGTCAGGAACTTCGAGGGGCTCCTGGATGCGCGCGAATGACACGCGACGGGGACCAGCGGGTACGGCGGAGGCGTTGCGCGAGGCTGCCAACAGATGTCCTTCCGAGGGCTCGCGGCGGACTGACTACACGCACGCCAGACAACCTCGCAACGTGAGCAAGCGGAGCGGGTCGTCAAAGGGCAGCGCAAAGGGGCAGTGTAGCCGAACGGCACACGCCTGTCCACTTCGCTCTCGCTTCATGCTCCACGTTGGTCGCAGCATCGCCCGTTCAGGCGGAAACGTCAAGCCCACAAGCCCGACTTTTAGCCGACTAGGGGCCCGGACGCTGGGTTTTCTCCCCTGTGTGACCGGGCGCCTACCGCCAGGCCCAAGACGATACCCGCGAACGGGGGCGGTTAACGCTCCGTCACACCGGGGGCCGAACCCATGCCGACAACCGGTGTAGCTGTGACGGAGATACCCGCTCCAATGGCTTCGCTAAACCTGATTTTTGGTAACAATTGAACGAAGCGGCGCGCCGTAGGCGTCAGGCGGTCCCCAGCAGGGTCGACAGGTCGGCCACCAGCCAGCGTGATCCTTGCCGGACCATGACGAACCTGGCGCGGTTCTGGGTGAACTGTTGCTGTGGCGCAGCCTCGCCCGGAACGTTCTTGACCATACCCGTGTTCACGAACAGCAGAACCTCTACGCGATCGGGCGCCGCCCGCTCGACCGCCGCCCCCGCCACGGCCACGGTCTGCACGATCTTCTGCGCCTTGGCCCTGGACACCAGGGACGTGGTCAGCTCCTTGTAGTGCTTGGTCAACTCCCCGGTCGTGTGCGTCCCCGCCCGGGCCAGATCCTCCTCCACCGTCCGGTAGTCGTAGGAGAGCAGATCGGGCGCCACCTCCTTGGCCGCCGCCATCGCCTGCGTCCCGGCCGCGTCGGCCGCCCGCAGGTCGCGCAGGTTGAACCACATCGTGGGCACCAGCACCCCGGCCACCACCACGAGGATCCCCAGCAGCACGATCGTGAGCGTCCTCACCTGGCCCTCCACCACCTCATGCCACCTGCACCGCCTTGGACACCAGCCAGGCGCCGCCGACCTTGGCCAGCTCCATCGACCAGCGGTAGTACCGCTCTTGCGGCGGGCTCTTGGAGCCGTCCCAGCGGATCTCCACGTCGGCCACGACCAGCACCTTGGCCGTGGTGCCAGCCATGGAAGCCAGCCCCGTGGCACGCAGCACGCCGTGCTGGATGACCTTGTTCTGGACCGTGGTGGACTTGAGCTTGGCGGCGCTGGCCTCGTACTCCGCCCTGGCCGGCCCGGTCGAGGTGTCGAGGATGCGCCTGATGTCGGCGTCGACGGTCTTGTAGTCGAGCGAGATCAGGTTCTTCGCGTGGGTCCCCGCCGCCAGGAGCGCCGCCTGCTTGTCGCCTGCCCTGCCCTGCTCCTCGCGCGCCTGCGCGGCGATCCACACGCCCAGGCCGACCAGCACCGCGAGCACTCCGCTGAGCGCGGCGATCAGGATGCGGGCGGGCCGGGCGGCAAGTCCTGCCACGTCACTCACCCCTTCCCCAGCCGGTCGCCGGATCATAACCCCCGGCTCCGCGCTGGAGCCCCCGAACCAACCGAGACGGTAGAGGACGTGGCACGAATCGGGCAACGAGCCCGGATCTCCCCGATATGCCCTCAGGCGGCCCTCAGCTGCCCGCTGAGGGCCTGGCGCCGCCCTCCCTGACAGGAAGTCAGGGGGTCACTGGACGCCGTGGAGGTAGGCGTTCACGAGGCGGGGATACTCCTCCAGCCAGTTACGCCCGCGTTCGTCGACGAACGACCCCTGCGGCGGGATCACGCCGTTGGCCGCCAGCCACGTCCCCGGCGGCTGCTGCGAGCGACGGATCCGGTTGCCGGTCGGCATGAGCTGCGGCGGGATCGGCGGCAGCAGGCCGGGGTCGAGCCCCATCTGGGCCTCGGCCTCCAGCTCGGAGAGGTCCTTCTCCTCCGACATGCCGATGGGGCCGTGCCTCCTGGCGTTGAGGAACTGCCGCACCACCGGCTCGTCGCTCGACAGCAGCATCTCGCGCGGGCCGAACATGACCAGCTCGCGCCTGAACAGCATCCCGATGCTGTCGGGGACCGTACGGGCGGTGTTGATGTCGTGCGTCACGATCAGGAACGTCGCCTCGATCTCGGCGTTGAGGTCGACGATGGTCTGGTTGAGCAGCGCGGTGCGGACCGGGTCGAGGCCGGAGTCGGGCTCGTCGAACAGGATGATCTCCGGGTCCAGCACCAGCGCCCTGGCCAGCCCGGCGCGCTTGCGCATGCCGCCGGAGATCTCCCCGGGCAGCTTGGACTCCGCGCCGACCAGGCCGACCAGCTCCACCTTCTCCATCACGATCTGGCGGATCTGCGACTCGGTCTTCTTGGTGTGCTCGCGCAGCGGGAAGGCGATGTTGTCGTAGAGGTTGAGCGAGCCGAACAGCGCCCCGTCCTGGAAGAGCACCCCGAACAGCCGGCGCAGCTCGTAGAGCTTGTTCTCGTTGCAGTTGGCCAGGTCGTAGCCGTCGATCCAGATGTGGCCGCGATCGGGCCGCAGCAGGCCCACCAGCGTCTTGAGGAAGACCGACTTCCCGGTGCCCGAGGGGCCGAGCAGGACGGAGATCTCGCCCGCGGGGAGCGTGAGCGAGACGTCCTCCCAGATCACCTGCCGGCCGAACGACTTGGTCAGCCCGTCGACCACGACCTCGACTCCCACTGGACACCTTCCGATCGCAGGCAGTATTCAGGGGCCTCTCAACCGTAACGGCGGCCGACCGAATTGGAACCCGTTCCAATAACTTGTTACGGCGCGGTTATGAGCCCTCCGGGCCGGCGAGCGCCTGCAGGCCGGGCCGCAGCAGCCGGGCGATCTCCTCCTGCGGCACCCCGCGCAGCTCGTCGAGGTCGAGCAGCTGATGCCCGACGGTCACGCCGAGCATGATCATCATCATCAGCGCCGCCCGCAGCCTCGCGTCCTCGCCCGGTACGACCTGGGCCAGCCGGTCGATCTGCTCGCCCAGCACCTTGCGCGCCGAGACGGCCGCCTCGGGGTGCGTGAGCATGGACCGCATCATGGCCAGCGAGCTCTGCGGCAGCTCCCCCAGCTTCAGGCCGAGCGTGCCGAGCACCTGCTCGACCACCTCGTCGGCGCCCAGCGCGCCGTGCGCGACCGGCGCCACCCGCACGGCCCGCTGGAAGAGCTCCTGCTTGCTGCCGAAGTACTGCATCACGAGGGCGGGATCGACTTCGGCCCGCTTGGCGATGGCCCTGATGGTGGCCCGCTCGAACCCGACCTCGGCGAACAGCGCCCTGGCGGACTCCAGGATCCGCTCCTCGCTCCTGCGCCGCCGCTCGGCCCGCGGAAGCCCCTTCTCGACCACGCCCCGACTCTACATGCGTTGACCGACCTCGCCCATTCGCTCTACGCTCGTTGAGTCAACGCCCGTTGAGCGAATTGGGAGGGATTCCCCATGTCCATCGAAGAGATCGTCACCGCCTACCACGCGGCCATGCTCCACAAGTCCGCCGACGAACTGGCCGACCTCTACGCGGAGGACGCGCTGCACGAGTTCCCGTTCGGGGGGCCGGCGCCGTTCAAGGGGAGGGAGGAGATCCGCGCCGGGTACCGGGCGATGTGGGGCGCGATGCCGTTCAAGCCCGACGAGGTACGGCGGGTCTCGCTCCACCAGGCGACCGACCCGGAGGTCGTGCTGGTGGAGCAGGACACGTTCGTCACGGTCGCCGGCCAGTCGATCACCGTCCCGGGCCTGCTCGTGCTCAGGATCAGGAACGGCCTGATCATCCACACCAGGGACTACATGGACACCGGCGCCGTCACCCAGGTCCGCGCCGCCGCCGCCTCGCTCAAGCCTGCGTGAGGTCGAAGACCGTCGTCCCTCCCACGGTGGTGGCGGTGAAGGTCTCCTGCACCCAGGCCGCGATCCGGGCCGCGTCGTCGCTGCCGCCCGTGCTGCGGCCGCCCATCCCCATCCCCATCCCCGTGCCGATGAAGTAATGGATCTTCTTCTCGGCGACGTACTGCTTGAACTGCTCCAGCGTCGGCGCGGGGTCGGTGCCGTTGAAGCCGCCCACCGCCATCACCGGCGCGCCGGCGGCGAGCTGGTAGCCGGCCGCGTTGTTGGAGCCCACCGTCGCCGCCGCCCACGTGTACGCGGAGGCGTCCGTCTTCAGCAGCGCGGTCAGCTCGGCGGCCGGGGTGCCCGCGTTGAGCAGCCCGCCCATGCCGCCCCGCCCCATCCCCCGGCCACCGGGCGGCGCCTGGAACGCCTGCCGGCCGGCTGACGGGCCGTTCCCGGGCATCCGCCGGAACTGCTGGCCGCCGCCACCGAACCCGCCGGGCCCGCCGAAGCCCCGGCCACCGGTGGAGGGCCCCGCCGTCGGAATGGCTCCGGTGTGCGCCGACGAGGCCGTGTCCACCGCGTACGCGGCCGGACCCGCCAGGGACGCCAGGCACGCCACCACGGCGACGGCCACCACGACCAGGGCCCGGCGCGCGAACAACATCGCCAGGGCCGCCCCCAGCCCCGCCACCAGCACGACCACGCCCAGCCAGGAGTTCCACTCCGCGCTGCGCGACAGCAGCACGTACGACCACACGGCAGTGCCGGCCGTGATCACCGCGAGCGGCCGGTACGCCCGCCCCTCCCACAGGACGGCCGCCCCCATACCCACCAGCACCGCGATCGCCGGAGCCAGGGCCACGGTGTAGTACGCGTGGAAGATGCCCTGCATCAGGCTGAAGACCAGCCCGGTCACGATCAGCCAGCTCCCCCAGACCCAGGTGGCGGCCCGGACCGGATCGACCCGCGGCGCCCGCCGGGTGACCCAGGTGACGGCGGCCAGGAGCACCAGCGCCGCCGGAAGCAGCCAGGCGATCTGCCCGCCCGCCTCGGTGTCGAACAGCCGCAGCCACCCGGCCTGCTGGTTCAGGTTGCCCAGCCCGCCGTAGTCACCGCCGTTGAGCCGCCCGATCCCGTTGTAGCCGAGCGCCAGCTCCAGCACGCTGTTGGTCTGGGACCCCCCGATGTACGGCCGCTCGGAGGCCGGCACCAGCGCCACCGCCAGCACCCACCACCCGGCCGAGACCACCATGGCCACACCGGCCAGCGACAACTGCCACATCCGCCGCCAGAACGGCACCGGCGCCGTGACGAGATAAACCAGGGCGAACCCCGGCAACACCAGGAACGCCTGCAACATCTTCGCCAGGAAGGCGAACCCGATCGCCGCCCCCGCCAGCACCAGCCACCGCGTGGCCCCGCGTTCCTGCGCCCGCACCACGCAGTACCCGGCGGCCGTCAGCAGCAGCACCAGCAGCGCGTCGGGGTTGTTGAACCTGAACATCAACACGGCCACCGGCGTCAACGCCATCACGGCCCCGGCCAGCAGCCCGGCCCGGACGTTGGTCAACCTGCGCACGGACGCGTACACCAGCGCCACCGTGCCGACGCCCATGAGCGCCTGAGGAATGAGAACGGCCCAGGAATTGAGCCCGAACAGCCGCACGCTGAGCGCCATCGGCCACAAGGAGGCGGGCGTCTTGTCGACGGTTATCGCGTTCGCGGCGTCGGAGGACCCGAAGAAGAACGCCGTCCAGCTCTGGCTGCCCGCCTGAACGGCCGCCGAATAGAACGAGTTAGCCCATCCGGAGGCGCCGAGACCCCAGATGTAGAGCACTCCGGTGCCTATGAGCAGGGCGGTCAGCGCCCAACGGGACTTCGCTTCGGTAACCACAGCTCGCACGCTAGGCAAGCCGCTTCGCGGCGCGATGAGACGGACATGAGAATCTCCTGAACGAGGCCGCTCAGGGCACGAAAAAGGGGCGGCGGACATCCGGCACCAGGATGTCCCCGCCCCTTTTCAGCGAACAGAAACCGTCTTACTTGACGGTCACGGTGGCGCCGGCGCCCTCGAGGGCAGCCTTGGCCTTCTCCGCCTGCTCCTTGTTGACCTTGCCGTCGAAGACAGCCTTGGGAGCGCCGTCCACCAGGTCCTTGGCCTCCTTGAGGCCCAGGGACGTGAGGGCGCGGATCTCCTTGATGACCTGGATCTTCTTGTCGCCGGCAGCCTCGAGGATGACGTCGAACTCGTCCTGCTCCTCAACGGCCGGGGCCTCGGCGCCACCCGCGGGGGCGGCGGCGGCAACGGCGACGGGGGCGGCGGCCTTGACGTCGAAGACCTCTTCGAACTGCTTCACGAACTCGGACAGCTCGAGGAGGGTCATCTCCTTGAACGCGTCGAGCAGCTCGTCGGTGCTGAGCTTCGCCATGATGCTTTTTCCTTACGTTCGGGACTTGCTGAAACTAGAAACGGGACCGCGGGTGTTGCGGCAACCCCCGTGTTACTCGCCCGCCTCGTCGCGCTTCGCGCGCAGGGCGTCGGCCAGCTGAGCCATCTGCGTGGGGAGCGCGGCGAACACAGCAGCGGCAGCGCTCTGCTTCGCCTTGAGCGCGCCAGCAAGCTTCGCGAGGAGGACCTCGCGGGACTCGAGGTCGGCGAGCTTGGTGATCTCGGTGGCGTCGAGCGTCTTGCCCTCGAGGACACCGCCCTTGATCACCAGAAGGGGATTGGCCTTGGCGAAGTCACGCAGACCCTTGGCGGCCTCGACAACGTCGCCGTTGACGAAGGCGATCGCGGTCGGACCGGCGAGCAGGTCATCGAGACCCGAGAATCCGGCCTGGTTGGCCGCAATCTTGGTCAGGGTGTTCTTCGCCACGGCGAACTTCGCATTCTCACCGAGAGACTTACGCAGCTCCTTGAGCTGCGCGACGGTGAGACCGCGGTACTCGGTCAGAACGGCGGCAGCGCTGCCTTCGAACTCACTCTTGAGCTCGGCAACCGCTGTCGCCTTATCCGCCCTCGCCATGGGCCTCCTTCCAGATGTGCCGCCGGCGAAGGCCCTGAAAATGAGAACAGCCCCGGGCGCAGGGCGCACACGGGGCTCACGCACATGGGTCACACCATGTGGGAAACTCGCATCACACCTGCGCGGGCCGTCCACAAGATGTGGATCCTTCGGTCGCCAGGCATTGAGGCACCTGACGACGACCGGCGGTCTTCGGCAACGACCAGAGTACGTCCTGGCCGCCGAGTTTCCAAATCGTTCTCAGTTGGTCGTGCCCTTGGGCATCTCCCCGACCTGGTCAGCGGGCGGGGCCTCGATGGTCACCGGCTCGTTGAAGCCCTTGAAGAGCAGGGTGGCATCGAGCGTGGCGCCTTCCTTGGAGCCGTTCAGCGCGAGCTTGCGCGGCAGGCCGTCGGAGGCCACCCAGATGTCGAACTTGACGTCCTTGAGCTCCGCCAGGTTCGTACGCGCCTGCTCCTGCTGGTCGGCGGGCAGCAACTGCACGGCCGCGTCCACCGGGAACGTGCCGCTGTAGTGCGTGGTGTCCGTGCCGTTGACGCTCTCGTTGCCGGCCGACTTCACGTCCTGCGAAGCCGTGACGAGCTTGGTCACGTTGCCCAGGTCGAACTGCTGGATCTTGCTCAGGTAGTCGTTCACCTGCGAGGAGTCGCCCATCTCGCTGAGCGATACCTTGATCCACGGCTTGGTCGCGCCCACGAGGTCCTTGAGCGCCTCCACCTTGACGTAGACGGTGTCGCCCTGCAGCACGGCGCGCACGCCGCCCGGCAGGCTCTTCCCGCCCATGTCGACGGTGTCCAGGGTGAGGTCCACGGCGAGCTGGGGCTTGCTCTGGTAGAGCATGCGCCCCTGCACCTTGCCCGAGCCCTCCTGCGGGTGCGTGACGTTCACCACGGCGTCGACCGTGTAGCTGCTGACCTCGGCGGTCTTCTGCGCGGCCTGCGTGAGCACCTCAGAGGCGGCCAGGTTGACCTGGATGGGCTGGGCGTTCGATCCACAACCGGCGACCGCCGCCACGACGAGCGCGGCACCGGCCGCAGTGAGTCCTATCGTGCGCTTCAGCATGTCTTGACCCTACTTTTAAGTGGCATCGCCGTTGCGACTTCCCCTCATAAATAAGGGAAAACCCAGGGTTATCCCCCACACCCCTCACACATTCCCTGCACAACTCGACTCAGCCCAGGTCCGCCTGCCTGAAGACCTCGTGCGAGCCACCCCAGCCCGGCGCCGCGAGGTGGAAAGCCACCACACCGCGATCACGACCCCACCCACCGCCCGAGCGCACCCGACGCCGCCGTACGCGCCCTCCCCAAGGCGCCCAGCCTCGCTCGGGGCCGCCTGCGCGAGGCGAAAGGCCGCCATCGCCATCACGGCCCCCACCGCCTGAGCACGACCGGCAGCGCCACACACGCCCGCCCAAAGCCACCGGCAAGCCACATCGAGGCGCCCGGCCCCGCGCGGCTCCCCAGGCGCGGAGGGCTGTGGTGCGGAGGGCTGTGGCGCGGGCGGCCGTGGCGCGGGCGGCCGTCTGGCACAGGGCGCGTGGATCCGGGCGCCCGTCCCGCGCCGCTCGGAGGCGGTCCCCGTACGGCGGGGCGGTGGCCACGGCCCGCCGCGGGAAAACGACCCTCCGCGAGAAACCACGGCCCGCCGGAGGAAAAAGAAAGAGCCCCGCCCGAAACCGGGCGAGGCTCGATCAGAAAGACGCTTACGCGTCGAGCTCAGCGGTGAGGCCGCGCGTGACGTTCGGGTCGACCGGGACGCCGGGGCCCATGGTCGTGGAGAACGTGACCTTCTTCAGGTAGCGCCCCTTGGCCGCGGACGGCTTGAGACGCAGCACCTCGTCAAGGGCGGCGGCGTAGTTCTCGATGAGCTGGCGCTCGCCGAACGACGTCTTGCCGATGATGAAGTGGAGGTTGGCCTGGCGGTCGGTGCGGAACTCGATCTTGCCGCCCTTGATCTCCGTGACGGCCTTGGCGACGTCGGGCGTCACCGTGCCGGTCTTGGGGTTGGGCATGAGACCGCGCGGACCGAGCACGCGGCCCAGGCGACCCACCTTGCCCATCATGTCGGGCGTGGCCACCACGGCGTCGAACTCGTTGAGCCGGTTGCCCTTGGAGATCTCGTCGATCAGCTCGTCGGCGCCGACGATGTCGGCACCCACCTCGCGGGCCGCCTCGGCACGGTCACCGGTCGCGAAGACCAGGACCCGGGCGGTCTTGCCGGTGCCGTGCGGGAGGTTGACCGTGCCGCGCACGATCTGGTCGGCCTTACGAGGGTCGACGCCCAGCCGCAGCGCGACCTCGACGGTGGCGTCGAACTTGGTGGTCGACGTCTCCTTGGCCAGCTTCGCTGCCTCGATGGGCGTGTAGAGCTTGTCGCGGTCGACCTTGCCGGCCGCGTCCTTGTGCGCCTTGCTGCGCTTCATTGCTAACTCCTAGTGGTACGCGGGCCCGAGGGCCCTCCCACAACGTCTGGAAAGGGTGTTACTCGGCGACGGTGATGCCCATCGACCGGGCGGTGCCGGCGATGATCTTCTCGGCCGCCTCGATGTCGTTGGCGTTGAGGTCGGGCATCTTCGTCTCGGCGATGCTGCGCAGCTGCTCGCGGCTGAGCTTGCCCACCTTGTCGCGGTGCGGGACCGCGCTGCCCTTGTCGAGACCCAGGGCCTTCTTGATCAGCTCAGGCGCCGGCGGCGTCTTCGTGATGAAGGTGAAGCTGCGGTCTTCGAAAATGGTGATCTCAACGGGGATGATGTTGCCCCGCTGGGACTCCGTCGCAGCGTTGTACTGCTTGACGAAGTCCATGATGTTCACACCGTGGGGACCGAGCGCGGTACCCACCGGCGGCGCCGGGGTGGCCTGTCCAGCGGGGAGCTGGACCTTCACCAGAGCGGCGATTTTCTTCTTCGGAGGCATTTGTCCTTCTCCGGGTCCTGATTGCGATGCCTGTCAGGGCCAGCGGATTGCAGCCCTGACACGTCGGAGGCCGCCCTCATGATCAGGCGGCCGACCGAACGTCTCAGTGTATGTGATTGTCCTAGATCTTCGAGACCTGGTTGAACGAGAGCTCGACCGGGGTCTCGCGGCCGAAGATCGAGACGAGCACCTTGAGCTTCTGCGACTCGGGGCTGATCTCGCTCACCGAGGCCGGCAGCGTGGCGAACGGGCCGTCCATGACCGTGACGGACTCGCCGATCTCGAACTCGACCGCGGGGCCGGCGCTCGCCTTGGAGGCGGCCTTCTTGGTCTCCTCGGTCGGCTCGGGCGCCAGCAGCTTGGCGACCTCGTCGAGGTTGAGCGGGCTCGGCTTGTTGGACAGGCCGACGAAGCCGGTCACACCGGGTGTGTTACGCACGGCGGCCCAGGACTCGTCGGTCAGCTCCATGCGCACCAGCACATAGCCGGGCAGCACGCGCTCCTTGACCGGCACCTTCTTGCCGCTCTTGAACTCCTGGACGGTGTGCGTCGGCACCTCGACCTGGTAGATGTAGTCCTCCATGTTGAGCGACACGTTGCGGCTCTCGATGTTGGACTTCACGCGATTCTCGTAACCGGCGTAAGAGTGGATGACGTACCACTCACCGGGAAGGCCGCGCAGCGAGCTCTTGAACTCCTCGACGGGATCGACGTCGGGAAGAACCGTCTCGTCCTCGACGTCGGAAGCCTCGGCTGCCTCGTCGCTCTCCGCGACCTCGGCCTCCTCCTGGAGCTCCGCCTCCTCGGCGGACTCCTCAGTGGCCTCTTCCAGCTCGTCGTCCCACTCCTCGCGGGACTCGCCGGCCGGAACTGAAGACTCGGACACGGTGACTCTTCCTCTTTCGTCGTATCGAACTGGCGACTCCGTCAGCTGTCACCGGCGGCGTCTGGATCAGCCGCCGCCGAAGACCTTGAGGACTGCCCATCCCAGGGCGCTGTCGAGCCCGTACACGATCGCCACCATGATCAGAACGAATACCAGAACGACCGTGGTGTAGGTGATGAGATCCTTGCGTGTCGGCCAGATGACCTTGCGGAGCTCGTTGACGACCTGCCGATAGAAAAGGGCAGGCGAAGTGCGCGTCTTCTTTTCGCCACTCGGCTTGTCTGCGGTCTCGCCGCGCGTGTCGATCGCCACAGTCCTCACCTGAATCTGTCGTATCCAACGCAGTTTTGCGGCGCGCTTACACGCCCATTATTGCGCGGACCGCACTCGCAGGGCACGAGGGACTCGAACCCCCAACCGCCGGTTTTGGAGACCGGTGCGCTACCAATTGCGCCAGTGCCCTATGTCGCTAGACCAGACTACCCTGATCGACCCACTGCCTGGACCGAACCGCTCGCCGACATGCGGTGCGGAAGGACCGATCGAAAGCATACGGGTGATTGCCGGGTACGTCGAACCCAATCCCGATCGCCCAGGTCACCGAGCACATGGGACCATGGAGCCATGTCCACCCGACCCCGCGTCTCCGCGAGAATCTCCGCTATTTCCGAGTCCGCCACGCTCGCCGTGGACGCCAAGGCCAAGGCGATGAAGGCGGCAGGGCGGCCCGTCATCGGCTTCGGCGCGGGCGAGCCCGACTTCCCGACGCCCGGCTACATCGTCGAGGCGGCGATCCAGGCCGCCCGCGAGCCGCGCTTCCACAAGTACACGCCGGCGGGCGGCCTGCCCGAGCTCAAGCAGGCCATCGCCGACAAGACCCGGCGCGACTCCGGCTACGCGGTCGAGGCCTCGCAGGTGCTGGTCACCAACGGCGGCAAGCAGGCGGTCTACGAGGCGTTCGCGACGCTGCTCGACCCGGGCGACGAGGTCCTGGTCGTGGCGCCCTACTGGACCACCTATCCCGAGGCGATCAAGCTGGCCGGCGGCGTGCAGGTCGACGTCGTGACCGACGAGTCCACCGGCTACCTGGCGAGCGTCGAGCAGCTGGAGGCCGCGCGCACCGAGCGGACCAAGGTCCTGCTGTTCGTCTCCCCGTGCAACCCGACGGGCGCCGTCTACTCCCGCGAGCAGACGGAGGCGATCGGCCGCTGGGCGGCCGAGCACGGCCTGTGGGTCGTCACGGACGAGATCTACGAGCACCTCGTGTACGGCGGCGCCGAGTTCACCAGCATCGCCACGGCCGTCCCCGAGCTCGGCGACCGGGTCGTGATCCTCAACGGCGTGGCCAAGACCTACGCGATGACCGGCTGGCGCGTGGGCTGGCTGATCGGCCCCTCCGACGTCGTCAAGGCGGCCACCAACCTGCAGTCCCACGCCACCTCCAACGTCGCCAACGTGTCCCAGGTGGCCGCGCTGGCCGCCGTGTCCGGCGACCTGTCGGCGGTGGCGGAGATGCGCACGGCGTTCGACCGGCGCCGCCAGACGATGGTCCGGATGCTCAACGAGATCCCGGGCGTGTTCTGCCCGGAACCGAAGGGGGCGTTCTACGCGTACCCGTCGGTCAAGGAGCTGATCGGCAAGGAGCTGCGCGGCCGGCGGCCGCAGTCGTCCGGCGAGCTGGCCGAGCTGATCCTGGAGGAGGCCGAGGTGGCGGTGGTGCCGGGTGAGGCGTTCGGCACGCCGGGCTACTTCCGTCTGTCGTACGCGCTCGGCGACGACGACCTGGTCGAGGGCGTCAGCCGGGTGGCCAAGCTGCTGTCAGAGGCGCACTAGTCGTTCAGGGTGCCTGGTCCAGGGCGACGCCGGCGGCGACGTGCCTGATCTGGGCGGCCAGGCCGGGCGTCGCGGCGATGTAGACCGCGGTGCCCGGCCGCTGCAGCCACATGAAGTTGCGCACGCCGGTGCGCGTGTTCCAGCGCAGCGCCGGCATGCCCCGGTACGCCGTCAGCGACGACCCGGCGACCAGCGTGACGAACTCCTCGGCGGTCCGCGCCCCGCACACGACGCCGACGTACATCTGCTCGTCCTCGCGCCGCCAGATCACGCCCTTGGCCTCCAGCGGGCGGGTGAGCGAGCCCAGCCGGCCGAACGAGCCCGCCCTGGTCATCCCCTCGGGCATGGCGGGCAGCCCCACCTTGGTCTGGCCGCAGGCCAGCCAGACGCCCTGGTGCGGGGCGTGCGCGGAGGACGGCGGCGAGGCGATCGCCTCGGGCGCGGGCACGTCGTCCGCGCCGCACCCGCTCAGCGCGAACATGAGGAGCACCGCTGCCAGACGCCGCATCGACCCCCCAGGAACGCATGGAAAAGGCTCTTAGTCTCCTACAGGACTCTTGACTGAGGCAGCAATTGCCACCAGTTCGCCACCGAGGGAATCGCTGACCCGGATCCACGCCCCCGTGCCCGCGCGCTCCATCCAGATGATCATCCGACCGCCGTTCGGATGCCTGCCGACCACGGCGGGCCTGCCGCGCACGGTGACGGGGCGGGCGTCGAGCAGGGCGGCCTTCCTGGTGTAGCTCACCCAGTCGGCGGCGGGCTCGACCTGGGCCTCCACGAACCGCTGGGCCGAGCCGAACCTGGCCCACGACCCCTTCGGCTTGACGGATCCCCCGCCGCTGCGCTCCAGCCCCGCGGGGAGGTAGGTGAGCCAGAGATCGTCGGAGACCACCGCGAGGGTGGCCTCGGCGACGGAGGCCCCGACCATGACAGGGCCCTCCACAGGGGCCGGGCGCGGACGCCCGAACCCCGAGGAGAAGAGCGCGTAGATGATCAGAGATGTCGCCGCGAAGGCCAGCGCCGTGAGCGCCGCGCGGCCTCCCTGCCCGATGCCGGCAGGCCCCTCAGGGATCATGCAAGGTTGATCCCCCGTTCGGCCTCATCCGTACCACGGGTTCAGCCGGTCGCGCGGATGCCTTCCGCGATCTTCTTCGCCTCGACCGGGCCGTCCACGTCCTTGACGTAGTCGGGGCTGAGGCACACCTCGACCACGAGCCCGTCGCGCAGCTTCCAGGCGATCGTGAGCGTGCCCTCCGACACGACCTCGCCACCCTCACCGAGCGTCGCCAGGCGCGCCTTCGCGCCGCCGATGTCCACGGTCTCGGCGCCGGCCTTGGGGAAGCGGGCCATGGCGCTCTTGGCGGCCTCTCCCTCGAACACGATCACCTGTACGGAGTAGTGCCCAGGCTCGTTGCCCGGCTTGTCATAGGTGGTGGTGAAACTGTGCTTGCCGAACCCGTCCTTGCCCGACCACTTGCCCCATTCGAGCCCTTCCGGCAGGTAATCCAGGCGGATGCCGCCGAACTCCCGCCCGTCGCCCAGATCGCCCAGGTCCTGCGGCATCGTGACAGGCGGCGGCTCCAGGGTGAGCTCGACATGGCTGCCGGGCGCGACCTGCTCCCCGGCCGCGGGCTTCTGCCCGATCACCCGGTTGTTCCGCACCTCCTCCGCCGCCAGGTCGGCCAGCAGCCCGGCCGCGCGCAGGAGGGGCACCGCCTCGGTGACGGGCTTGCCCGTCACGTCCGGCACGGTCACGTCGTTCCGCACCACGGCCCGGTCCTGGCCGGTTGCGGCCTCCCCTCCGGCGGGTTCCCCGGAGTTCAGGGCCATGGGCACGGCCACCGCTACCGCCGCCGTGACGAGCGCCGCGCCCGCCACGCGAAAGCGGAGCACGCGCGAGCGGTTGCCGCGCCGTACGGACCTGCCCAGGTCCGGCGGGGCCTGCACGCCGGCGACGTGCGCCCTCATGGCGTCCGCGAGGTCGTCCTCGATCCTCATCTGGTCACTTCCTTTGCGACAGTCATGTTTTCGCGGACCCTGGCGAGCCCCCGCGCCGCCTGGCTCTTCACGGTCCCGACCGAGCAGCCCAGCAGGGCCGCGGTGTCCCCTTCCGACTGGTCCTCCCAGTAGCGCAGGACGAGCACGGCCCGCATCTTGGGCGGCAGCCTGCGCAGCTCCCTGATGAGCGCGTGGCGCAGGTCGAGGTCGGGAGCGTCGGCGGCGGTCTCGGGCGGCCGGGCGAAGGTGATCTCCTGCACGATCTTGCGCCGCCGCGCCTTGCTGATCGCCGCGTTCACGACGACCTTGCGCGCGTAGGCCTCCGGGTTGTCCCGCCTGATCCGCGGCCAGTGCCGGTAGACCTTCTCCAGCGCGTGCTGCACCAGGTCCTCGGCGTCGTGCTCGGTCGCTCCGCAGACCAGGATCGCGGTGCGCAGCAGCGAGGTGCTCCGGGCGGCCAGGAACTCGTCGAAGGCCGCTTCATCGTCATCTGTCATGAGCGAAGGTCCCCTTTCGCCCTCCTCAACGCGCGAAGCGGTCCCGGGGTTGAGTGGCAAGATATGCAAATGGCAAGGCCCTTGAACACGCTGCCCAAGGCGCATCTACACCTGCATTTCACCGGATCGATGCGGCATTCCACGCTTATCGAGCTGGCCAGGGAGCAGGGGCTGCACCTGCCGGACGCGTTGGAGGAGGACTGGCCGCCCAAGCTGCGGGCCACCGACGAGCGCGGGTGGTTCAGGTTCCAGCGGCTGTACGACATCGCCAGGTCCGTGCTGACCCGTTCCGAGCACGTCTACCGGCTGCTGCGCGAGACGGCCGAGGACGAGGCGGCGGCCGGGTCCCGGTGGCTGGAGATCCAGGTGGACCCGTCGGGGTACGCGCAGCGGTTCGGCGGGCTGACGGCGACGCTGGAGCTGACGCTGGACGCGGCGCGCCTGGCGGCCGAGCACGCGGGGATCGGGATCGCGGTGGTCGTGGCGGCCAACAGGACCCGCCACCCGCTCGACGCGAACACGCTGGCCCGGCTCGCCACCCAGTACGCCGGCAAGGGCGTGGTGGGGTTCGGACTGTCCAACGACGAGCGGCGGGGCGAGGCGAGGGACTTCGAGCGGGCGTTCAGGATCGCCAAGCGGGGCGGGCTGCTGTCCGTGCCGCACGGGGGCGAGTTGCTGGGCCCGCGCAGCGTGGCGCAGTGCGTGGACGACCTGGTCGCGGACCGGGTCGGGCACGGGGTGCGGGCGGCGGAGGACGAGCGGCTCATGCACCGGCTGGCCGACCGGCAGATCTGCTGCGAGGTCTGCCCCACCTCCAACGTGGGGCTGGGGGTGGCCGAGCGGGCCGCCGACGTGCCGCTGCGGCGGCTGTTCGACGCGGGCGTGCCGATCGCCCTGGGGTCCGACGACCCGCTGCTGTTCGGCGCGCGGCTGCTGAGCCAGTACGAGCTGGCCAGGGACGTCTACGGCTTCAGCGACGCGGAGCTGGCCGAGCTGGCCCGCCAGTCCGTACGCTCCTCCGCGGCCCCCGAGCCGGTGCGCAAGGAGCTGCTGGCGGGCGTGGACGAGTGGCTGACGGGCTCACCCGAGTGACGTGGCGACGCGGACGGCCTCTTCCTCGGTCTTGACGCCTTCCAGGCGGTAGTTCAGGGCGTCCTGCTGCCAGATGAGGGTGGGGCCCGCCTGGCGCAGGGGGATCTCGGTGCCGTCCTGACGGCTGAGGTAGCCGAGGGGGTGCGCCCCCGGGACCCACCAGGCCTGGTACGGCCCGACCTTGGTGTAGTCGGGCCAGGGCGGGCCGAGCTTCTTGAAGAGCACCGGGTCCAGGCCGCCGTCGAACTGGTCGAGCCGGACCCCGCCCGGCCAGAACATCGACACGACCCGGCCCCTGTCGGACACCGTGGTGCGCTCGGGCTCCCCCAGCGCCTTCGGCGTCCTGACCTGGAACTTCACCTCGGCCTTCAGGCCGTCCCGGTCCACGGGGTGCTCGTACGGCAGGGGCGTGACGCCGGTGACGGCCTTGGGCGGCGTGTCGCCGATCCGGAGCTCGATCCCGGCGAACCGCAGGATCCGTACCACCGCCGCCCGCCCCTGGGGGGTCGCGGCCGTGATCGCGATGACGACGAGGACGACGGCCGTGACGACCTTCCACCTCGCGCGCCGGCGGCGGCGCACCGGGGAGTGCGGCCGGACGGGGCCGCTGACGGGGCCGTGGGCCGGATCGGGCACCTCACCGCGCGAAGCCTCGTCCGGAGCCTCCAGGCGGGCGCGTACGGCCGCGGCGACGTCGGCGGGCGGCGGGCCGGGGACGTCGAGGAGGTCGCCGAGCGCCAGGAGTTCGGCTTCCAGGTCGTCGAAAGGCTCACGCGAGTTCATTGCCCACCTCCTCCCTCAGCCGGGCCAGCCCCCGATGCGTGCTGGACTTGACGGTGCCCACGGGCCAGTCGAGCACCTGCGCCGTCTCCGCCTCGCTCAGCTGTAAGAAGTACCGGCAGACGACGGCCTGGCGTTCCCGCTCGGGCAGCCGGCGTACCGCCGCCAGCAGGCGCGAGCGCCGGTCGCCGGCCACCGCGGTGCCCTCGGGATCGTCGGGCGCGGCCACGGACGCCGTGGCGCTCAACCGTAAGGCCAGCTCGGAGCGGCGCCCCCGCGACCTGGTCAGGTTGTGGGTCTCGTTGGCCACGATCCGCAGCAGCCAGGGGCGGAACGGCGAGTTCCTGCGGAAGCCCGGCAGATGCCGGAACGCCTTGACGAACGCCTCCTGCACCACGTCCTCGGCCTCGTCCCCCGCCCCCAGCATGAAAGCGGTACGGTGGGCGAGCGCGCTGTAGCGGGCGACCAGCACCTCATAGGCGGCTTGGTCACCGGCGAGCGAGCGCTCGATCGCCTCGTCGTCGTCCATGGCGAGTCAGATTCCACCCCATTCGAGGTGCCCCGGGGAAGGGTCTTTCGCGTATCGGGTGAACGTCACCAGTGATCGGGGCATTAGACTCGGGCAATCCATGAGCTCCCCGAGAAGGAACGGGACTATGTCTGGGTATGACCGTGTAGTGCAACCGGCGGCCGGTGACGAGGCCCTGGAGAACCACCTAGGTGGGGACGAGGCCAAGAACTATCGGCAGTACGAGCTGGACATGGTCGCCCCGCATGTCGGCCGTTCGATGCTGGAGATCGGCTCCGGCCTCGGCCACTTCGCCGAGGCGTTCCTGCCGCGGCTCGACAGGCTGGTCGTGAGCGACTTCGACCCCTACTGCGTCGAGCAGCTGGAAAAGCGGTTCGCGGGCCGCGACGACATCGACGTCCTGCAGTTCGGGCTGCCGACGAACATCCCGCTCGAGGACAAGGTCGACACCGTCGTCATGATGAACGTCCTGGAGCACATCGAGGACGACGCCGAGGCGCTGCGCTCGCTGGCCCGGGTCACGCTGCCGGGCGGGCGGATCATCATCTGGGTCCCCGGCTACATGCAGCTCTACGGAGACTTCGACCGCAAGGTGGGCCACGTCCAGCGCTACACGCCCAAGACGCTCGGCGCGACGGTCGCCAAGGCGGGCCTGGACATCGAGGTGCTCAAGCCGATCAACTTCCTGGGCGGCATCGCCTGGTGGGCCGCCGTGCGCCGGGGCGGCGTCGGCTACCCCGACCCGCGCCTGGTCAAGATCTACGACCGTACGGTGGTCCCGACGACCCGCTTCATCGAGCGGTTCATCAGGCCACCGTTCGGCCAGACGGTCTTCTGCGTGGCACGGGTGCCCCAGCCCAAGGCGTAGGCGCTACTTGATCGACCCGGCCGTGAGGCCGCCCACCACCTTCCGCTCGATCAGCGCGAAGAGGATGATCACCGGGATGGTGGCGATCACCGACCCGGCGAACAGGTTCTGCCAGTCCACCTGGTACTGACCGATGAACGAGTTGAGCGCCACCGTGAGCGGCTGGTTCTCCGGCGTCGTGGTCAGGGTCAGGGCGACCACGAACTCGTTCCAGGCGGCGATGAAGGTGAAGATCAGCGCCGTGATGACGCCGGGCAGGGCCAGCGGCAGCGTGATCCTGAACAGCGCCCCGAAGCGCCCGTTCCCGTCGATGAACGCCGCCTCCTCCAGCTCGCGCGGGATCGAGGCGAAGTACGCGTTCAGGATCCACACCGCGAACGCCAGGTTGAACCCGCCGTTCACGAGGATCAGCGACCAGATCGAGTCCACCAGCCCGAACTGGAAGAACTCGCGGTAGATGCCGACCAGCATGGCCGTGGGCTGGAACATCTGGGTGATCAGGACGAGGATCAGGAAGGCCGTGCGCCCCCTGAAGTCGTGCCGGGCCGAGTAGTACGCGGCCGGCAACGCCACCAGGAGCACCAGCACGGTCGAGCCGCCCGCGACCTTGAGCGTCACCCACAGGTTTCCGGCCAGGCCGCTGGCCCAGAAGTTGGCGAGGTTCGACCACACCCACTCCTTCGGCCAGAACGACACCTCGCGCAGCGACTCCTGCGAGCGCAGCGAGGTGAGCAGCATCACCACGTACGGGAACAGGAAGACGAACGCGACGACGTACGCGGCGGCCGCGACGAGCACGGTCTTGAGCTTCGGCATGCTGCGCCGCGACGACGGCCTGACGTGCTGCCGCGGCCGGGTGGCCTGCGACGGCAGGGTCTTGATCGCCATCACGCCACCTCCTTGTTCCAGCGGGAGACCTTGAGGAAGATCGCGGTCAGGATGATCACCATGCCGAAGTTGACGACGGACATGGCCGCCGACTCGCCGATGTTCGAGCCCTTGAGGATGAACATGAGGATCGTCGAGGTGGCCGTGGAGTAGCCGGGCTGGCCGTGTGTCATGGCCCAGATGATCGGGAAGCTGTTGAAGACGTTCATGACGTTGATGAGCGCCGCCACGGTGAGCGCGGGCCGCAGCAGCGGCAGCGTGATCGACCAGTACGTCCGGAACCGGGTGGCTCCGTCCATCTTGGCCGCCTCATAGACGTCGGCGGGGATCGTCGCCAGCCCGGCCAGCAGCGCGTACGTGGTGAACGGCACCGACACGAAGACGGCCACGAACACCAGCCACGGCATCGCGGTGGAGGCGTCGCCGAGCTGGTCGGCCGAGGCCCCGCCCATCGCGTCGATCAGCCCCAGCTTCAGCCGGATCTGGTTGATCACGCCGACCTCGGGGTCGAGCATCCACTTGAAGATGATCGCCGTCATCAGCACCGACGCGGCCCACGGCGCGATCAGCGCCCACCGGGCCACCTTGCGCAGCGGGAAGTTCTGGTTGAACAGCTGGGCGAGGGCCAGCGAGATCAGCACGGTGAGCGCGACGACCGCGACCACCCAGATCACGCTGCGGAGCATGATGTCGGCGAAGTCCTTCTCGGCGAACAGCTTCTCGTAGTTCGCGAAGCCGTTGCTCCCCTGGACCACCCCGAACCGGCTGATCTTGAGGAACGACGACCTGATCATCTCGATCACGGGCCAGAGCACGACCAGCGCGATCAGCACCACGGCGGGCCCGACCCACGCGAGGGGCTCCAGGGCGCGCAACCTTCTCATGAGCAACCTTCCAAGACGGTGCGGCCGGCACCGCTGAGAGCGCCGGCCGCACGGGCCCCCGACGTATCAGCCGGCCGCTTCGGCGGTCTTCTGCAGCTCACCGAGGACCTTGGCCGGGTCGTCCTTGACGGCCCCGCCGATGGTCTGCTTGATCGCCGGGTTCACCTCGGCCCACTTGGGGTCCTGGAAGGGGTAGAAGCTGGCGTTGGGCAGCGCGTCGAGGAACGGCTTGAGCTTCTCGTCGCCCGACAACTTCTGGATGCCGCCGTTGGTGACGGGCAGCAGCTTGTACGTGTCCGAGATCTTCTGGGCGGCGCTGCCGGTGTAGAAGAAGTCGAAGAACTTCTTGATCTCGGCGCCGTGGCCGTTCTTGTTGAACGCCATGATCCAGTCCATGACGCCGAGCGTGGTGTCGAGCGGGCCGCTCTTGCCGGGGATCGGCGCGACGCCGTAGTTCTTCAGGCCGGCCGCGTCGAAGATCGGGATGGACATGGGGCCGCCGTTGACCATGCCGACCTTGCCCGCGCCGAAGTCCTCCCAGACCGTCTTACGGTCCTTGGTGCCCGGGTTGGGGGTGGTCAGGCCCGCGTCGACCAGGCTCTTCATGTACGTGAACGTCTCGACGTTCTGCGGCGAGTTGATCGCCCACTTGCCGGAGGCGTCCTTGTAGCCGCCGCCGTTGCCCAGCATCCACAGGAACGACTCGCCCTGGGCCTCCTCCTGGCCGAGCGGCAGGCCGAACGGCTGCGTGACGCCGGCCTTCTTCAGCTTCTCGGCGTCGGCCTTCAGCTCGTCCCAGGTCTTCGGCGGCTCGGCGATGCCGGCCTTCTGGAACAGGTCCTTGTTGTAGAACAGCGCCCGCGCGGAGGAGACGAACGGGATGCCGTACGCGGTGCCGTCGACCTTGCCGAACTCGGCGAACTTCTGCAGCATGTCGCCCGAGACGTTCGGCGACAGCACCTCGTCCACCTTGTAGAGCAGCCCGTCCTTGACGAAGCCGGAGTAGTCGCCGGTCTGCAGGATGTCGGGCACCTGGCCGTTCTGGACCATGGTGGCGACCTGCTTGTCGATGTCGTTCCAGTTGATGACCTGGACGTCGACCTTGATGTTCGGGTTGGCCGCCTGGAACTCGTCCACGACGCCCTTCCAGAACGTCTCGCCCGAGTTCGGCTTGCCGGGGCCGTCGCCGTAGTCGGCGGCGACCATCTTCAGGGTGACCGGCCCGCCGCCCGACGCCTGCGTGTTGCCTCCGCCACCGCCGGAACCGCCGGAGCCGCAGCTGGACAGGACCAGCATCGTGGCAAGGCCGAGAGCGGCGCCGCCCACAAGCTTCATGTTCACTGGAGATACCGCCTTCTCGTCGGACGGGTGCTGGTCCGTACCAGCCAACGGACCCCGTCCTGGGGGATGGGGCACGCGAGCGTACAGCTCGACGCGTTTGCGCCAGCGTAAGCCTGGATCGACAAGCCGGTCTATACCGGCTCGTATCAGTTTGAAAACGCTAAGAGCCGAAAAACCTCACAACCGGTCTAGACCGGGCGTCAGAGGATCTTTCTCCGGACGCTCTCCCCACCCTGCGGCGTGCCGATCCACGGGCCCTCGATGGAGGGGTCGAGGATGCCTTCCTCGACGAACCCGTAGCGGCCGTCGAGCACGTAGCCGGCCAGCCGCACGTCGCCCGCGTCGCTGTTGTCCCAGAGCCGGTCGAACAGCGCGTCCACGCGGCGTCGTGCCTGGTGGCAGAAGGTGTCGGCGAGCTCGTACGGCCGTCGCCCGAGGTCCCTGGAGTCCTCCTCCGCCTTGACGCACACGGCGGTCATGGCGAACAGCTCGGCCCCGATGTCCACGAGCCTGCCGAGGAACGACTGCTTGTGCTCCAGCCGGCCCTGCCAGCGGGACATGCCGTAGAAGGTGGACCGGGCCAGCTTGCGGCTGGTCCGCTCCACGAAGCGCAGGTGCGCGGCCAGCGGGCCGAAGTCGCCGTACGACGCGGGCAGGTTGCCGGTGCCGGCCACCAGCGTGGGCAGCCACCTGGCGTAGAAGCCGCCGGCCCGGCGCAGGGCCTGGGCGCGTTCCTGGCGCGAGGCCTCCGGGTTGATCAGCTCTCCGGCGGCCGACAGGTGCGCGTCCACCGCCTCGCGGGTGATCATCAGGCGCATGATCTCCGAGGAGCCCTCGAAGATGCGGTTGATGCGGGAGTCTCGCAGCATCTGCTCGGCGGGCACGCCGCGCTCGCCGCGCGCCACGAGCGACTCGGCGGTCTCGTAGCCTCGCCCGCCCCTGATCTGGACCAGTTCGTCGAGCGCCTGGTACGACAGCTCCGACGCGTACAGCTTGGCCAGCGCCGCCTCGATCCTGATGTCGTTGCGCTGGTCGTCGGCCAGGCGGCTGGTGAGCTCGCAGAGGGCTTCGAGCGCGTACGCGGTCGCCGCGATGAACGCGATCTTCGTGGCCACGGCCTCGTGCTCGCCGACCTTGCGCCCCCACTGCACGCGCTCGTTGCCCCACTCGCGGGCGATCTTGACCGCCCACTTGGCGTTGCCCGCGCACGTGGCCGGCAACGACAGGCGGCCGGTGTTCAGCGTGGTCAGGGCGATCTTCAGGCCCTGCCCCTCGCGCCCGATCAGGTTCTTGGCCGGCACCCTGACCTGGGAGAACTCGGTGACCCCGTTCTCGATGCCGCGCAACCCCATGAAGCCGTTGCGCCGCTTGACCGTGATGCCGGGAGAGTCGGCCTCGACCACGAACGCGCTGATCTTCTTGCCGGTCCTGGCCATGACCACCAGGAGATCGGCGACGACGCCGTTCGTCGTCCACAGCTTGACGCCGTCGAGCACGTAGTCGTCGCCGTCGCGGACGGCGGTGGTGGACAGGCGCGCCGGGTCGGAGCCCACGTCGGGCTCGGTCAGCAGGAACGCGGAGATCTCGCCCGCCGCGCACCTCGGCAGGAACTCCCGCTTCTGCTCCTCGGTCCCGAACAGCTTGAGCGGCTGCGGCACCCCGATCGACTGGTGCGCCGACAGCAGCGTGGCCAGCGCCGGGCAGTAGGAGCCGACGAGCATGAGGGTGCGGCAGTAGTACAGGTAGGGCAGCCCGAGCCCGCCGTACTCCTCGCCGATCGTGATCCCGAAGGCCCCGAGCGCCGCGAGCCCCTTGACCACCTCGTCGGGCACCTGTGCGGTCCGCTCGATGAGCGCGGGATCGACATGGGCGTCGAGGTAGCGCCGCACCGCCCTGACGAACTCCTCACCCCGCTTGGTCGCCTCTTCGGACAGCGTCGGCACGGGGTACACGAGATCCAGCCGGTAGTCACCGAGGAAGAGCTGCTTGGCGAAGCTCGGCCGCGTCCACTCCTTCTCGCGCGCCTGCTCGCCGACCTCCCTGGACTCCGCGTACTTGGCGTGCTCGGTCATAGCACCTCCCGACGATCCGCCGTCCTGTGCTAGGAGTACTGCCCGCCTGACGGCGCCTCATCGCCTGATTCTGTACGAACGGCGAACATTCGCCTTCAGAGCCCCGATCGCCACCAAGGCGAGCACAGCGGGCACCACGAGATAGGCGCCGCAGAACACCAGCGCCACGAGCGACAGCCCGGCGCCCACCACGGCCGTGTTCCGGTGCCGCCCAGCGGGCAGCATCCGCACGGCCGCCACCACACCCGCCGCCGTGACCGCGGCCAGGCAGGCCGAGGTGGCCCGCATGAGCAGGTCCAGATCCACCGCCCACACCAGCACGGGCACGCTGAGCACGGCGAGCAGCCCCAGGCTCCGGTACGGCGTCTCGCCCGGCGCCCCGCCCTTGGCGAACCAGCCCGGCAGCGCCCCGTCCCTGGCCATGGCCGCGCCCAGCCGGGAGGCCCCGGCCAGATAGGTGTTGACCGCGCCGAAGGTCAGCAGCACCGCCACCACCCCGGTGACCGGCCGCGCGGCCGGGCCGATGCCGGTCTCCAGCATGGCGGTGAGCGGCACGCCGGTCATGCCGGGGCCGAGCACGCCGACGGAGGTGACCGACACGCCCACGTACAGGATCCCGATCACGACGAGCGTCACCGTGGTGGCCCGGACCAGGCCGTTCCCCTTCCCGGCGAACTCGGCCGACAGGTGGCTGGCCGCCTCCCAGCCGACGAAGGCGAACAGGAGCACGCCGGCCGCGTCCGCCACGCCCGCGGCGCCGTACGGGGCGAAGGGGGTGAAGTTGCCCGGGTCGGCATGTGGCGCGGCGGTGATCACGGCGGTTGCCAGGAGCGCGACGAGCAGGACGACGAAGCCGATCTGCAGCCGTCCCGAGGTGCGCAGCCCGGCGGCGTTGGAGGCGAAGGCGGCTCCCAGGATCAGGCAGGCGGCCAGGGTGGCGTCCATGCCCAGCGTGGCCTCGACGTACTGGCCGCCGACCAGCGCGCCGGCGACGGTGCCGATGGGGACCGCGCCGTAGAACCACCAGCCGACCACGGCGGAGGCGTGCCGGCCGAACGCGAGCCCGGCGACGCTCGCCACTCCCCCGCCGTCGGGGTATCTGGCGCCGAGCGCGGCGAAGGTCAGCGCGACGGGGACGCTCAGCGCGAGCAGCCCGGCCCAGGCCAGCACGGACGCGGGCCCCGCGGCAGCGGCGGCGAGGTGCGGCAGCACCAGCATCCCCGGCCCCAGGACCGCCCCGACCAGCAGTGCCGTGCCGTGTCCTGCGCCTATGCGATGTTCCGACATGCAGCCGAAACTAATGCACTCATTCGGCTCTAACCCCTGTCAGTCGAACGAATGGCCGGAACCACATGACACCATCCACTCATGGACGAACTTGATTCGGAAATCGTGCGGCTGCTCCAAACGGATGCGCGGCAGTCCAACCGGGAGCTGGCCCGGCAGCTCGGCGTCGCGCCCTCCACCTGTCTGGAGCGGGTCAGGTCGCTCACCCGGCGCGGCGTCATCCGCGGCTACCACGCCGAGATCGACCCGGCCGCGCTCAACCGGAGCGTGCAGGCCATGGTCTCGGTCCAGGTACGGCCGCTGAGCCGGGCGGTGATCAACGCGTTCAAGTCGTCGGCGGCGGCGATGCCGGAGGTGCTCAGCGTGTTCGTGCTGGCGGGCGGGGACGACTTCCTCCTGCACGTGGCGGTGCAGGACCTGGACCACCTGCACTCGTTCCTGCTCGACCGCCTGAGCAAGCGCAAGGAGATCGTCGGCTTCCGCACGTCGGTGATCTTCCAGCAGGTGCACAACACCGTCCCGGAGCGCCTGACCTGACTTTCGTCAGGGGTGGAACTGGACGGTCGGCCGATCCGGAGGACGGGGGCGACTTCCTAGGTTTCTCTCCGTGATAGCAGTGAAGTCCCTCCTGATCGGCCTCTCGACGGCGCTGACCCTCGCCCCCGCCCCGCAGCCGACCTCCCAGACCATCGACGCCTACCTGCGCCAGGCCATGGAGTCCACCGGACTGCCCGGCATGTCCGTGGTCGTGACGCACAACGGCGAGGTCGTGCACGCGGCCGGCTACGGCCACGACTCCGAGGGGCGTCCCGTCACCGCGAACACCCCGATGCGCGTGGCCTCGGTCAGCAAGTCGTTCACCGCGATGGCCGTGATGACGCTCGTGGAGCGCGGCAGGATCAAGCTGGACGAGCCGGTGGCCGGGCAGCTGCCGGGGTTCAGGATGGCGGACCCGCGCGCGGCGGCGATCACCGTACGGCAGCTGCTCAACCAGACCTCCGGCCTGTCGGACACGACGGTCGACATCGCCGCGGTGGAGGGCGCCACCTCGCTGGCCGACTACACCTCCCGGCTGTCCGGCTCCGAGCTCCGCGCCGACCCCGGCACCCGCTGGGAGTACTGCAACGTCAACTACGACCTGGCCGCGCGGCTGGTCGAGGTGGCCTCCGGGCAGCGGTTCGGCGACTACCTGCGGGAGCGGGTGTTCGGCCCGCTGGGCATGAAGTCCAGCGCCGTCAGCGACCAGGTCGTCCGGCCGGCCGACGGCTACAACTCGATCTTCGGCGCCTGGCTCCCGCGTGCCGAGCTGTCCGGCTTCCTCAACGACAGCGGCTCGGGCGGGGTCATCACCACGGCCGCCGACATGGGCAAGTGGCTGATCGCGCAGTCGGGCGACGGGCGCCCGCTGGTCAAGCGGGAGAGCCTGGACGCCATGCACACGCCGAGCAAGATCCGCGACTACGGCATGGGCTGGGGCGTCGAGCGGGAGACCGGGCAGCTCGTGCACTCGGGGAACCTGTTCACGTACAACGCCGTCGAGGCCGTCTCCCCCAAGACCGGCTACGGCTTCGCCGTCATGGCGAACGGGGCGGCGCTGACCGACGACACCTACACCGTCATGGAGGGGCTGACCGCCCTGAGCGAGGGCCGCGCCCCTGAGGTGCCCGGAGGCGACCGGCAGCTGTACGAGCTGGTGCTGGGCGTGCTCGCGATGGCCGCGGCCGGCCTCGGCGTCCTGGGCGTGCTGCGCGCCCGGCGCTGGGCCGCCCGGCGCGCTCGCGGGCGGGGCTGGTGGCGGCTGGTGCCCGTACTGCTGCCCGTGGCGGTGCTGGCGGCCTATCCGGACCTGATCTCGTTCCTGATGAACGGGCGGGCGGTGACGTGGGCCCAGCTCACCTACTTCGCCGCGCCTCTGTCGATCATGCTGCTGGTGGCGGCGCTGTCGGGGGCGGCGGTGGCGGTGGCCCGGCTGATGGCCGCCCGGCGTTAATTCGGTTGCACGGGATTACGGCCGGCCCGTACTGTCATGGACATGCGCCTTTACCTGTGATTCACCGCTGCTCAGCAGCGAGATCGCCCGTCATCCGTTCCAGACGCGGCAGCTGAGCTTGCCGACCGGCCTCCATGAGCCGCGTCGTGAGTCTGTGTAAAGGAGCTTCCTTATGCGAGTCCGTTCATCCAGGAAAAAGAACCTTCCCGGATTGCCCGTGACGCGGCCGATGCCCAAGATGCCGCAACGGCCGATCATGCCGCCCCGGCGCATCCCGCCGAAGGGCCGCTGAGACAACTACCAGGATGGTAGTTAGGCGAGCGCCGCCTCCACCGTACGCCAGGAGGCGGCGCTCGCGCCTTTCATGCCCTCAGAGGCGCTCGATGATGGTGACGTTGGCCTGGCCGCCGCCCTCGCACATCGTCTGCAGCCCGTACCGGCCGCCCGTGCGCTCGAGCTCGTGCAGCAGCTTGGTCATCAGGATCGCGCCCGTGCCGCCGAGCGGGTGGCCGAGCGCGATGGCGCCGCCGTTCGGGTTGACCTTGGCCGGGTCGGCGCCGAGCTCGTGCGTCCAGGCCAGCGGCACCGGCGCGAACGCCTCGTTGATCTCCACCACGTCGATGTCGTCGATCGACATGCCGGCCTTCTCCAGCGCCCGCCGCGTGGCGGGGATGGGCGCGGTCAGCATGTAGACCGGGTCGTCGCCCATGAGGGCGAGCTGGTGGATGCGGGCCCGCGGCGTCAGGCCGTGGTCCCTGACCGCCTGCTCGGAGGCGATCAGCAGCGCGCCGGAGCCGTCGGAGATCTGCGAGGAGGTGGCGGCGGTGATCTGGCCGCCCTCCTTCAGCGTCTTGAGCGTGGCCATCTTCTCCAGCGTCGAGTCAGGCCGCGGCCCCTCGTCGTCCTCGACGCCGTTGACCGGGGCGATCTGGTCCTTGAAGTAGCCGTTGGCGATGGCCTTGGCGGCGCGCTGGTGGGACTCCAGCGCGAACCGCTCCAGCGTCTCCCGCGTGTAGCCCCACTTCTCGCACATCAGCTCCGCGCCGCGGAACTGCGAGATCTCCTGCTTGCCGTACCGTTCGACCCACTTCTCGCCGAACGGGAAGGGCATGCCCTTCTCCAGCGCGGCCGTGATCGACGAGCCCATCGGCACGATGCTCATCGACTCCACGCCGGCGGCCACGACCAGGTCCTGGGTGCCGGACAGCACGCCCTGGGCGGCGAAGTGGATCGACTGCTGCGAGGAGCCGCACTGCCGGTCGATCGTGACGCCGGCGGTGGTCTCCGGCAGGCCCGCCGACAGCCAGGCGTTTCGCGCGATGTCCATGCTCTGGGGGCCGAACTGCATGACGCACCCCATGATGACGTCCTCGACCGCCGCGGGGTCGACGCCCGTGCGGTCGATCAGCGCCTTCAGCGTGTGCGCGGCCAGGTCAGTGGGGTGGACGGTGGAAAGGCCGCCCTTCTTCTTGCCGACCGGGGTGCGAACGGCCCCGACGATGTACGCCTCTGCCACAGTGCCTCCTGGAAACCGAGCATTATTCGGTTACTAGGGGCAGACTACAACAGAACGACGTTCTACTCACGCGTGGGCGGGACCAGGTCCTCCGCCGCGTCGACCCGGAACCGCCAGCGGTCCACGACCAGCCCGTTCAGCGCCTCGGCCAGTTCCAGAGCGAGCGCGCCGAGTTTGGCGGGCTCGTCGCCGCGCAGCTCGATCGCGGTCAGCTCGACGGCGAAGGGCAGGAGCTCCTGAACGGCCGGCGGCTGCCCCTTCTGCGGGACGAGCACGGCCCGGATGTCACCGGCCGTGAACGCGAACTCGTCCTCCTCGTCCGGCTCCAGCAGCGGCGACAACTCCTCGGCGGTCGGCCGCGCCGGAAGGATGACGGCGGGCCCGCTCTCCTCCTCGTCGGCGGGGTCGGTCACCTCGCCCCTGCACACCGCGAGCCCCTTGAGCCGGAAGGCCAGGCCTTCGGCGAGATAGCGGTCGAAGAAGTTCAGCGGCAGCGGCCCCTCGGCGGCCACCCTGACCGCCCACACCTTCTCCAGCTCGCCACCGGTCAGCTCGGGCTCGGCCTCCACGGGCGCGTACACCCGCACGTCGGTGGCCACGATGTCGTCGCCGTCCTTCTTCGCGTCGGGGTCCGCGAGCCGCACGATGCGCAGCAGCTCGGCCGGATCCGGCTTGGCGGGCAGGGCCGCCGTCGGGCCGGTACGCAGTCTCCGCTTGGCCATCCAGCCCATAGCCCGCCTCCGCGCTTGTCAGCTTCGATAAGAGCTCGTCATCGTCGCGTAGACGATGACGTTGTCGTCATAGTGGCCGATCGTGCGATCGTAGTTCCCACCGCAGGTGATCAGGTGAAGCTGAGCGTTCTCCTGGGGCCCGTAGACGCGCTGGGTCGGGAACGTCTTCTTGCTCGCCTGCTCGATGCCGCCGACGGTGAACACCGCGGTCGTCCTGTCCTGGCGCTGGATCTCGATGGTGTCGCCGTTCTTGAGCTCGGGCAGCCGGCTGAACACGGCGGGGCGTGTCCTGGTGTCCTTGTGCCCGAGGATCACGGCCGGCCCCGCCTCACCCGGGGTGGACATGCTCCGGTACCACCCGGCCAGGTTGGGGTTCTCGGACGGAGGCACCTCGATCGTCCCGTCCTTCTTCAGCCCGACGGACGTGATCGGCGCGTTGATCCCGAGCCTCTTGATCACGATCCGCTTGGGCGTGGACGGCATCATCGGGGGCGCGGGGTTGATCTGCGGCAGCGGCGGCGGCACGTCGGGGGCCGCCTGGAAGAGCGCCTGCTCGGGCTGCCCGGTGGCCTTCCCGTCCGGCTGCGCCTGCAGCTTCAGGGTCTCCCGGTTGCTGCTCGCGAGCCCGTACTCCTGGGGGGAATTGAGCACGATCAGCAACCCGGCCACGACGGTGACGACACCGGCGATGGCCGCCCCGATGAGCACGGTCCTGAGCGCCGCGCTCCCCTTGTCCGCGGGCGGCGGCACGTGCCCGCCATCGCCGCCACCGTACGGATAGTGCCCCGACATGCCCGTCAGCCCCTGGTGGCGTTACGGCGCCGCATGACGAGCCCGCCGACGGCCGCGGCGCCCACCAGCGCGGTGCCGGTCAGGATGAACATCCGCCCGTCGGGCCCCGCCTCACCACCACCACCGGTGTCGGCCCCGGCCTTGGGGGTCTTCGACTTCTTGCTGGAGGGGGTGACCGTCACCGTCGCGGTGCTGGTCTTGGTGGGCTTGGGGGTGGAGGTGGTGTTCGTCGGGGTGGAGGAGGTGGTCGGGGTGCCGGTGGAGGAGCCCACCGTGAAGGTGTACGTCTTGAGGCCGGTCGTGGGGGCCAGGCACTTGATCACGGGCGAGGACGCCGAGGTGCCGAAGGCCAGGTCGCCGGCGGTCAGCGTCACGGTGCCCGTGGTGGTGGGCTTGACCTTGACGGTGACGCTGGTGGGGAGCGTGATGGCTTGGCCGATGGTGACGGTGCCGAGCGTCGCTTCCCCGGTGGCGGTGGCGGGGGTTCCAGCGCCGCTCGCCTTGACGGTGACGAACATCTTGGGGCTGGTGGTGGGGAAGCCGGTGGGCGCCTTCAGCGTGTCACTGCCGGTCTGGATGGTACCGGTCCAGGTGATCGAGGCGTCGGCGTTGGCGGTGGCGCTGGTGGGCGGCGTCATGACGACCTTCATGTCGACGTCGGCCGGATAGTCGGCGTCGCCGCCGCCGCTGGCGAGGTCGCAGTCATAGGCGACGACCTCATCGCCACCGCTACCGCCACCGGTCCCGATCGTCACGTCCAGGACCTCGGTCGACGTCGTCGTGCACGTCGTCGTCGTGCCCCCCGCAGGGCTGGTGAGGCCCAACTTCAGCTCGCCGGGCTTCAAGCTGACCTTGCCCGTCGCCCCGGCGGTCACCGCGATCTTGTACGTCACGTTGCCCGCCGGCACCGTCGTCGTGCCGGAGGTGACTGGCGCGCCCGCCTTCGCGCCGGAGTCGGAGACGGTGCCGCCGGTCGGCGTCAGCGCCAGGGTGGCCTGCACGGTGGTGGTCGCCGTAGGGGCCGTCGTGAGCGTCAGCGAGGGGACGTTCACGGTCAAGTCGAAGGTCTGGCCCGCCGTCGCCGAGTCGGGCGCGGTGAGTCCGACGCTGATCGAGGTGTTGCTGTACGGCCCACCAGTAGTGCAGGTGTAGGCGAACTGCTTGGTCGCAGCTAACGCGGCCGTTGGGGTGGAGAGCACGAAGATGGAGCCGACGAAGATCGCGAGCGTACCCGTCAATCCCAGCGCGGACGTCTTATGGGCGAGGCGGCGCCACGCCTGGGACATAAGCACGGGTCCATCTCCGTTCAACGCAAGTTTCAACAGTCGTGCCAGAATTCCAGCCGTTGGTCACGGTTAGGTTGAGATCCTACGAACTGTCCCTGTCAAGTTCCCGTAAACCGCCAAAACCCTAGCCCTTCTTCTTGGACAACGTCGCGTATACGACGATGTTGTCCGTGTAACTGTGCGCGGTCTTGTTGAAGACCCCACCGCACGTGACGAGCCGCAACTGAGCGTTGGTCGTGTTCCCGTACACCCGCGACGTCGGGAACGACGACTTGCTCGCCTGCTCGATCCCGCTCACCGTGAACCGCGTGACCTTGCCGTCCGACCGGTACACGTAGATCTGGTCGCCCTTGGCCAGCTCCCGGAGGCGGTCGAAGACGGCGGGGCCCTTGCGGGTGCTCACGTGGCCGTTGATGACCGAGGGGCCGAGCTCGCCGGGCACCGGGGAGCCCTTGTACCAGCCCGTCTGGTTGGGCTTGGTCAGGGGCGGGGTGCCGAGCTTGCCCTTGCTGTCCACGGTGACGGCCCCGATGGGCGCGTTCACCTTGATCTTGGGGATCTTGATGCGGGTCGGCCTGGACCGGGTGGACTTGGCCTTGGTCGAGGGGATCGGGGACACGACCGGGACCGCCGGGAGCGGGGGCGGCGCGTCCAGGCGGGCCGGGGTCAGGGGGACGCCCTTGCCGCCGGGGCCCACGGTGGGCGGGAGCACGAACGCGCCCGCGTTCGCCACCTCCACCTGCGTCGGCGTGTCCTGCGCCGCCGCCAGCGAGCCCGAGGCGTCGTCGGGGGTGGTGGGCCACAGCGAGAGCATGCTCACCATGACCAGGCCGACGCCGCCCAGCGAGCCGGCGATCAGCAATCCGGGCAGTGCCCGCTGCATCGGTGTCTGCTCGGTCATCAGAGCGCTCCTCCCGCGTGCGCGGCCCTGCGCCGGCGCAGCAGCAATCCGCCGCCCGCGCCGCCGATCACCAGCGCGGCCATCAGCCCGTACGGTCTGTCCTCGCGATCCGGCGCCTCACCGCTGTCCACGCCGCCCTTGGGGGTGTTGGCGACCTGCGCCCGGTAGTACTTGGTCGCGGTCGGCCCGGTGGCCTTGGGCGTGGCCGTGGCCGAACTGGTGCCGGTGGCGCTGGGGATCACGATCACGCGCCCGAGGCCGATGTCGGTGGTCCGGTTGTTCGGGGTGGTGTGGGTCCCGGTGGGCGTCGGGTTGGTCGGGTTGGTCGTCGGGCTGTTCGTGGAGGTGTTCGTGGGGCTGACGGGCGGCGACTGCGTGCCGGTGGGGCCCGACTTGTCCCGTACGGTCACCACGACCGACACCGGCGAGCTGACCAGATTGCACTTCGCGCCGTGGTAGCCGGTGGGGGTCTTGGACGTGTTGGTGGTCACGCGGAAGGCGTCCACCCAGGCCGGCTTGTTCGCGGCGTTCTCAATCTTGATCTTGTGCTGGCCGTACGTCAGCGGCGCGGACGTCCAGAGCGTCTGGCCGCCGTCCATGTCGTCGTTGACCGGCACGTCGTCGTCGGAGCGGGAGGGGTCGACCGTAGCCCGCTTCTCGCCGTCGATGTAGATGTCGACCGGGCCCGCGTCCTTGTCGGTCGGCCCGATGTACTCCACGCCGGTCCCGATGAAGGTCAGCTCGGCGGAGGCACCGATCTGGTCGCTCTGGTGCAGGTCGTTGTGCACGTGGTTCTCGGAGCCGGGACGGTCGTCCAGGGAGATCCAGCCGCTGCTGTAGACGATCCCCATGTCGGAGGGGTTGTCGGCGTCGTCGCCGTCGTTGACCACCACGCTGCCGTCCGGCGGGGTGAAGTCCAGCTCGATGTCCTTGGGTGTGACCGTGATGGTGCCCGGCTTGTCGGTCAGGCCGGGGTCGTTCATGGTCTCTGGGAGGGACAGGAAGCTGTCGGGGCGCAGCGCCTTCTCGGGGTTGGCGCTGCCCCTGGGCTGCAGGATGCCCTGCCAGCTGCTGGTGAGCTGCACGTTTCCGGTGCCGTGCACCTGGCCGCCGGCGGGGAAGTAGCCGGGCGACTGCAGCCGGCTGCTGTTGGCGTAGTGGAGCTTCCAGGTGAAGTTGAGCGGGTCTCCGACGACCAGGTCCGTGGCGAAGGTGAGGTTGGTCTTCAGGCGGACGGGACCGTTCCTGACGATGCTGTTGGCACCGGACGCCACGCAGTCGTACTCGACGACAAGGTCGGCCGGCGCGGCGGCGGCCGGTGTGCCCGGCAACACCACGATTCCTAAAGCCGCCACCGATCCGACCGATGCGGCGATCAACGCCTTGCGCCACCGACTCACGGGAGACTCCGATCAAGCCACAAAACAGACCGAGGGTAGATCTTAGAGTCGAAAACACCCGTAACACATGCCGAATGGGGCAACGTCCAGCACTTGTGATGAAGCCGTGTCCACAGGTATCCGCCGTACCGGGAAAGCGGGTATACCTGCCAGTAACAGAACTCTGTTCGGGAGGACCATAATGCGGCGAGACCTCTTCGACGAGGAGCACCTGCTCTTCCGCGAGACCGTGCGCGAGTTCATGGCCCGTGAGGTCGTGCCGCACCACGCCCAGTGGGAGAAGGACGGCATCGTCCCGCGCGAGGTCTGGAAGAAGGCCGGGGAGCTCGGGATGTTCGGGTTCTCGGTGCCCGAGGAGTACGGCGGGGCCGGGGTCACGGACTTCCGCTACAACGCCGTGATCGTCGAGGAGATCCTCCGGAACGGCGCCTCCGGGCTCGGGTTCTCGTTGCACAACGACGTCATGGCGCCGTACCTCGTGGATCTGACGAACGACGAGCAGAAGCAGCGGTGGCTGCCCGGCTTCGCGAGCGGCGAGCTGATCAGCGCGATCGCGATGAGCGAGCCGGGCGCCGGCAGCGACCTGCAGGGAATCAGGACCACGGCCCTCCGCGAGGGGGACCACTACCTGGTCAACGGGCAGAAGACGTTCATCACGAACGGGATCAACGCCGACCTGGTCGTCGTCGTGGCGAAGACCGATCCCGACGCGGGCGCCAGGGGGACCACGCTGATCGTGGTCGAGCGCGGCATGGAGGGGTTCGAGCGGGGGCGCAATCTCGAGAAGATCGGGATGAAGGCCCAGGACACGGCCGAGCTGTTCTTCGAGAACGTACGCGTGCCCGTCGCCAACCGCCTGGGCCCGCGCGACGGCGAGGGCTTCTTCCAGCTCATGAACAACCTCCCGCAGGAGCGCCTGTCGATCGCCGTGGCGGCGGTGGCCGCGGCGGAGGCCGTGCTGGAGGAGACCATCGAGTACTGCAAGACCCGGCAGGCCTTCGGGCGGAGCATCGGCTCGTTCCAGAACACCCGGTTCGTGCTGGCGGAGCTGGCCACCGAGACCGAGATCGCCCGCCACTACGTGGACAAGTGCATCCTGGCGCTCAATGCCGGGCAGCTCGACGCGGTGGACGCGGCCAAGGCCAAGTGGTGGACCACCGAGTTGCAGAACAAGGTCATCGACCGCTGCCTCCAGCTCCACGGCGGGTACGGCTACATGATGGAGTACCCGGTCGCCAAGGCGTGGATCGACAGCCGGGTGCAGACGATCTACGGCGGCACCACCGAGATCATGAAGGAGATCATCGGCCGGTCCTTCGGGTTCTGACCGCTTGGGAGGGCAGTCCTTCGGGTTCTGGCCGCACGGGAAGGCGGTCCGCACCGCATACTGGACACCATGGACGGCGGCCTGATCCTCCTGGCTTTCCTGGCGTTGCTGTTCGCCTGGGGCCTCAACCGTGTGCGCCGGGCGATCCGCCTGGGGCCGGTGGCCTATGGCGGCGTGATGATCGTGTTCGTCATCGTCATGCTCCTCTTGTGGGGCCAGACCAAGGTCTAACCGGACAGCCCCTCGACGAAGCGGGTGAGCAGCCGGGCGAACTCCGCCCGGTCCTCCTCCGGCCACTCCTCCATGGCCGCCGCGAACGCCGCCTGCCTGGCCCGGTGGGCCTGCTCCAGCGCCGCCTGCCCGGCCTCGGTCAGCACCAGCCACGCCTTGCGCCCGTCGGCCTGATCGGCCTCCCGCCTGACGAGGCCCGCCGCCACGGCCGCCGCCACCAGCCGGCTGGCCCTCGGCTGATCGACGCTGAGCGCCTGCGCGACCGTGGACACGGTGACGGACCCGTCGGCTCCCTCGATCACGTCGAGCACCTCGTACTCCGGCCCCACAACGCCCTGCTGCCGCGCCAGCACCCGCCGGCTCTGCCGCCGCCTGATCGCGACCATCGCCCGCTCGACCGCGGAAATATACTTGTCTTCATACATATTGTTGCTATCCTACATCTATGGACAAACCTATCGGCCACTGGCTGAAGCATCTCGACAACCTGCTGGAAGACGCCATGGAGCAGGCGCTCCAGACCACCACCCGCCGGGAGTGGCAGGTGCTCAACCGGGCGGCCCACGAAAGCACGTACACCATGCCGTTCACCGGCGTGGACGAGGCCGTGGAGCGGCTCACCGCCAGGGGTTGGCTGGCGGACGGCGAGCTCACCGACGCGGGCAGGGCCGCGCACGAGGAGATCTCCGAGAAGGTCGGCCGATTCCGGCAGAAGGTGCTCGAAGGGGTGAGCCCGCAGGAGTACGTGGCCACCGTCGACGTGCTCCGCCGCATGTCCGCCAACCTCGATCACTGACGCGAGGCCCCCGCCGGCTCAGGGGTCGACCACGCGGCGAAGACGGTGGCGCCGTAGGGGGTGAGCCGCAGGACGGGGATCTCCCTCCTGAGCGGATTGCCGTCGCGGTCGATCGTGATGTCGCCGCCGGCGCCCTGAACGTCGATGGTGCCGCTGCGCAGCATGGCCGCCACCTCCTGCGGCCCGAGCTTCGCCAGATCGTCCTTCGCGTACCTGTCGATGGCCTTGATCGCGACGTACACGGCGTCGTGGTTCATGATCGCGTGGCCGTCGTCGAGCGATTCCGTGGGGAACAGCCGCACATATCCCTTCTCGTCGCCGTTCCCGAACCTCGCCTTGATCGCGGGCAGGACGCGGCTGCCGTGGTCGGTGACGTTCGCGGAATGGGCCAGGGCGGTGTAGTACAGCCGGATCTTGCCGCCGTTGTCCTCCCAGATGGGGCTCTGGACGAGATGGGCCTGCTCGCTGGTGTCGTCCCCGGCGAAGACGCTGATGTCGCGCTGCACGCAGGGGCGCGACAGGCTGAGACCGCGTAACAGCGCGGGCAGGCCTCGGGCGCGACCGGCGTAGAAGACGGCGTTGGCGTCGGAACCGCAGATCGTGTCCGCGATGTTCCCGATGACCGTGCTGGAGGCGTTGACCGTCGAGTCGAACGTCAGCGCCCGGCCGCGCCTCTTGGCGTCGACGACGCGGGCGAGGGTCTTGTCGTAGGCCTCGCCCAGCGTCCGGCTGTAGCTGTCGCCGGATTTGGTGTCCATGACGACGACCGGCTTGAGCGCGGGAACGGCCTGCCCGGCGAAGCGCACGAGAGCCGCCGCCTCGTCGCTGTTCAGCGGCGCCATCCGTACCAGTGCCTCGTGACGCTGCAGTTCGTCCGAGGTGATCACGGCCGCCACCATCGCGATCTTGTCCTTGCTGAGCCGGTCGATCACGCGCTTGGTGGCTTCGACGCTGTTCCCGAGCCCGGTGACGGCGAGGATACGTTCGCTCTGGACGCGGCCCTCCAGGTCCGTGACCGTGTCCTCCCAGGCGTCCGAGCTGATGTTGCCGACGAGCAGCCTGATGTACGGCGCCGCGGACTGCTCTCTGTTCCGCCACAGTTGCGCCAGATGTGACCCCTGGAGGGCATGCCGGATGGTGTCGAGGCCCATCCCCGTCTCGGTCACATCGCCCGACATCGGGAGCAGCACCAGGATGGTGACGTACTCACCCGGATGCTTCGAGATCACGTCGTCGTTCTCCGCGTGGATGCGCTCCATGATGCCGGCCAGGCTCGGGTCGAAGGCGTCGCTCGCGTCGGTGAGCCTGGACGGCGCGCGGAAGGCGAAGGCGAGGCCCGTCGCGACGAGCACGGCGACGAGGGCGACGCGCACGGTCCACTGCCGGCGGCGACGTTTGACGTAGGCGGGAGCGGGCCCGATCTGGAGGCTGTCAGGGATGTCGCTCATACCTCTCGGCCTCTCGGTTGAGGATCGACCCGCCGGTCGTGGTGAGGCCCGCCAGCTGCCTGAACTCGTGCGCGATCTCCGTCGCGCGCCGGCCGGGGGGATCGAGGACGGGATCGAGCCAGAACCACCGGGCCACCACCAGCTTCCTGATCATGGACGTCCGGTCCCGGCGTTCCGTGTCGGCCGAGCTCACCGCCAGTGAGTCGTACAACGCCGCCAAGGGCCGGTCCAGGGGCAGGCGGTTGGGGGCGGCGGTCACCTGCTCGTAGAGCTGAACCCACTCCGGCAGGCGGCTGCCGCGGCGGCCGATCACGTCGAGCTGCCCGAACCTCTCGCTCAGGAACGCCACGACGGTCTCCAGCCAGGGATCGTCCCCGTCCGTCACCCGGGCCAGCGTGTGATAGGCGGCCGAGGCGTCGTCGGCCACCTCCTGCCTGCGGTAGAACCTCTCCATCGTCTCGTGGACCTGGTCCCAGCGCTCCGGCTCCGCGGCGAGGTGGTGCAGCAGCAGCCTTCTGAGCCAGGGATGGAGGACGGTGATCTCCTCACCGCCGGAGGAGGAGCGCTCCCAGCCGCCTCCTCGGCTCTCCGCGGCGCTCCGCGTGGTGAGCCACAGCCGCTCGGCCAGCTCGCGGCGGAGGTGCGAGGCGGTGCTCGCCCCGTCGAGCAGCGCGTTCTCGGCGTCGTCCACATTCCTGGCCGCCGACCAGGCCATCAGCAGGTCACGCCGGGGCAGGTGGTCGGGCATCAGACGGCGCAGGGCGTCCTTCTCGTGCAGGATGGCGCGGAACTCGTCGTCGTCCTCGGCCTTCCCGAGCAGATCGCCCAGTTCGCGGGCGGCGTACGGGTAACCCCCGGTCAGCTCGTGGACCGCGCGCTCGTGAACCGCCGCGGTCCCGCCGGCCGGCAGGCCGGGCATGAGCACGGGATACCACCAGCGCTGTTCCCCGTCGCCGCGCCGCTCCACCCAGTCCTCGTACGTGGCCGCGGCGAGCTGCGGCGGCCGGCGGGCTCCCGGCGTTCCCGGGCACGCCCAGCCCGTCATCCCCTTCGGCCACGTCCTCGACGCGGCCACGACCACCAGGGGGTCCGCGCTCGCGCCGGCTTTGGAGCGCCTGTCCCTGGCGGCGACCAGCGCCTGCAGGAAGGCACAGCCCGCCGGGCTGTCGGCGTCGTCCAGCAACAGGAGGCAGTTGCGCGCGTGGCGCGGCTTCGCCCACGCCTGGGCGAGGTCCTCGAGGAACGCCTCGACGAGGATCCCCCGCGCGCCCTCCGCCCGCTCCCCGCCGATCTTCTGCTCCTGTACGAGATTCAGGACGTCGCCGCCGAGCCGTTCCGAGAGCCACGCCTTGGCCACGCGGTGAACCCGATCGGCGGCGTCCAGATGGCGCCCCAGCATCTCCGCGACATAAACCAGAAATTTCAGCCAAATGCCAATGTTCGGCAATAAGGAGGCGATATCTCGCCACTGCGCCGCGTCATCGGGAGCAATGAGCGCCTTGCGCTGAAGACGCCGCTGCAGCTGCTGTTCGAGTTGCTTGCGCGATAATTCCGGATCCAGGCCGAGCACCACCAGCGTGAAGACCGTACGGGGCAGGTGCACCTTGTCGAGCGCCGCCAGATCATAGGTGATCCGCTGGATCACGTCGGCGACCGTGCTGCCGAGCTCCGCGCGGAGCGGCAGGTTGATCACCGGAGAGGGCGGTCTCCGCACACCGCGCGAGATCTGCGCGAGAGTCGCGGTCTTCCCGGTGCCCGCCAATCCGAGCAGAAGAATGACGGGCAGCTCGTGCTTCCCAGGAGGATGGGTTCGCTGGAGGCACTCTCGCAACAGTGGGTACCAGGAGTCGTCCGCCATGAATTCCGCCATATGGCAATACCGGATGAGCGCTCGATTACTGGGAAACCTATCCCATCCCTTTGGCGGGGGCAGAGAAACTTACGAAATGGCGCTGGATTCCAGAATGACGCGGGCGACAAGGTCGGGGTCGTCGCTCATGGGCACGTGACCGCACCCTTTCAACAGCTTGACCCGCTGCCCCGACCAGCGGGCCGCGCGCACGGCCTGGCGGCGCAGCAGGAGCCGGTCGTGCTCACCCCACGCGATCGTGATGGGCGACTTCGGCGGAGCGGGCGGCATCAGGCCGGCGAACGACTCAAGCGTCTCGTCGAAGCCGCTCGCCCAGGCCAGCGCCTGCGTGGCCGCGACCTGCGCGGTGGCGGAGAGCCTGGCGGGGTGGGCGACCAGGATCCCGGTCGAGACGGCCCGCAGCAGCGGGTTCTCGGCCACCTTGGCGGTATGCCTTGCGGGGATCGACCGGGCCGAAGCGCGCAGGGCGCGCAGCACGGACTGGCAGTAGAGCAGCTCGGACCGGGACCAGAAGCCGGCCGGCGACAGCGCGGTGGCCGTGCGTACGACGCCGCGCGAGGCCAGCTCCAGCGCGATGTAGCCGCCGAGCGAGTTGCCCGCCACGTGCGGCTCGCGCACGCCGAGCACCGCGCAGAACGACTCGACCGCGTCGGCCAGCGACTCCGCGGTGTAGGTGACGCCCTCGGGCAGGCCCGGGGATCTGCCGAAGCCGGGCAGGTCGAGCGCGATCACCGTACGCGCGGCCGCCAGGCGGTCCAGCACCGGCAACCACGCCTGCCAGTGATGGCCGATCCCGTGGATGAGGATCAGCGGCGCGCCGGTGCCCCGTCGTTCGAAGGCCAGCTCCATACGGTCAGCTAATCACTCATCTCCCGCGAGTGGGAATCTCGAACCAGACGGCTTTGCCTTCCCTGGTAGGACGTGATCCCCAGCGCCTGGCCAGCTGGTCGACGAGGTAGAGGCCGCGCCCACCCTCGTCGTTCTCCCCCGCGCTGCGGATGCGCGGCAGGCGCAGGTCCTGGTCGAAGACCTCGACCCAGACCGACTCCTCGCCCCTGCGCAGCCTCAGCGTGAACTCCTTGTCGCCGACCACCTCGTCCTCGAAGCCCGGCACGTCCCAGGACTCGTCGAACGGCAGCGGCGGCCCCTCCACGACCAGCTCCCTGCGGGGCACGGTGGCGGTGGCGGCGTGCAGCACGACGTTGGTCACGACCTCGGAGACGAGCAGGCAGGCCAGCTCGGCCCGTTCCTCGGGCACGTTCCAGCTCGAGAACGCCTCCGACGCCATGCGGCGCGCCTCGCCCACCATGATCGGCTGGGCGGGGAACGTGCGCTCCTCGACGTCGAGGTCGACGTCGCTGGAGCGGACGACCAGGATCGCCATGTCGTCGTCGATCTCGCCGGGCACGGCCACCGTGGCGGTGTCGGCGATGCGCTCGACCTCGGCGCCGGACATCTTGGCGAGCTTCTCGCAGAGCACGCCGAGCGTCTCTTGCTCGCTCGGCACCTGCCCGTCGCGGCCCGGGCGGCGGTCGACCAGGCCGTCGGTGTAGAGCAGCAGCGCCGCGCCCGGCGGCAGCGTGCGCGTCTCCTCCTTGTAGACCAGGTCGGCGTGCAGGCCCTTGGCGTGGACGCCGAGCGGCTGGCCGACCTCCTCGATGTCGAGCTCCACGCACTGGCCGTCGACCAGCAGCAGCGGCGGCGCGTGGCCCGCGTTGGCGAAGGACAGCTGGCGCGACCAGGCGTCGTAGACCAGATACTGGCAGGTCACGATGGGCGGGATGCTGACCTCGGCGCCGTTGTCGTCGTGCTCGGGCGTGGCGATGATGCGGGTCCACTCGTCGAGCCTGGCCAGGATGTCGGCCGGCGACTTGTCGTCCTGAGCGAAGGCGCGCAGCGCGGCCCTGAGCTGGCCCATGATGGCCGCCGCCTTGGCGCCCCGGCCCTCGACGTCGCCGATCACGATGCCGACCCGGCCCGCCGACAGCGGGATCACGTCGTACCAGTCGCCGCCGACCTGGGTCTGGATGCCCTGGCCGTGGGAGGCGAGCGGGGCCGCCGGGTAGTAGCGCACCGCGATCTGCAGGCCGTCGAGCTGTGGCAGCGCCCGGGGCAGCAGGTATTTCTGGAACGACTCCGCCGTGTGGCGCTCCTCCTCGAACAGCAGGGCGTTGTCGATGGCGAGCGCGACCCGGGTGGCGATGGCGCCGACGAAGTCGCGGTCGAAGGCGTCGTAGTGGGGGCTGCGCCGGTCGGTGAGGTTGGACAGGCCCAGATACATCAGCCCGAGCGTCTCGCCGCGCACCAGCAGGGGGGCGACGATGGCGGAGGTCATGCCGATCTCGCCGCACAGGCGGGCGCTGCCCTCGCTGGTGGCCGGGTAGCTGCTGGTGGCGAAGCTCTCGACCAGGATCGTCTCCTGGCGGCGCAGCGCCGTGTCGGCGTAGTGGCCTGAGGGGTAGCGGATCTCCGCGCCCAGCGGCTTCCAGGTGCCCGACGGCGGCGTCCATCCCTGGACGTGCTGGGAGACCCGGCGTACGAGCCGGTCGCCCTCCATCAGCTCGATGAAGCAGTGGTCGGCGAACTGGGGCACCAGCATCTCGGCGACCCGCTTGAGCGTCTCCTCGACGTAGAGCGAGCCGGCCAGCCGTTCGCCGATGCGCTCCAGCAGGCCGAAGCGGTCCTTCTCGCGCTCGTTGCTGCGCAGCGCCTCGCGGGCCATGATGACGATGCCCGTCACCGAGCCCGAGGCGTGGCGCAGCGGCACGGCCTGGGCGCGTACGTAGATGATGGTCCCGTCGCCGCGCCTGACGTCGAACGTGCCCTCCCACACGCCGCCCTTGAGCACGTGCTTGGCCAGCTCGACCGCCAGCGGGTGGTCCTTCTCCATGATCCCGAGGGACAGGACGGACGCGTCACGTGAAGGCGACTTGCCCTGACGGCCGAAGAGCTTCTCGGCGAAGGGGTTCCAATAGAGGAGATTGCTGAAACGGTCGGTGACGATCACCGCCATCTCAGCGTGATCGAGCACAGATCCGGCACCCAGGTGATCAGCCGTTTCCTGTGACAGATCCCCCCATCGATTCATCCGGAGACCACTCCTTGGGGTGGCATGCACGCAAAGTGGACCACGGGCGCTCCTGCAACAGTCTTGGCCAGGGGAGAGTGGAGGGCCTCCCAGGAGGGATTCAACCAAGCCGCTACGCGCGCGTCAGCGCTTGGAGACAAAAACGTGCGCGGCGACATCGCGCGGAAGCTCCGCGGGAGTGTCGTTCGCGTCACCGTCACCTGTCACCCGCACACCGTCGTCGCTCGCCGCGAGCGTCACCTCGCGTCCGGGTTGTATCCCAACTTGCTTGAGTTTAAGCATCACAGCAGGATCGCTTTGCACTTGTTCGCTAATTCGACGCACGACGACCGGCGTGTCCCTCGGCCCCGCCAGGTCTGACATCGATGTCAGCACCCCGGCGCCGCCCTCGGGGGGCTCCTTGGCGCCCAGCTCCGCGAGCCCTGGGATGGGGTTTCCGTGCGGGCAGACGGTGGGGTTGTCGAGCAGGGTCACCAGGCGGGCCTCGACCGACTCCGACATGACGTGCTCCCAGCGGCACGCCTCGATGTGCACCTCTTCCCAGGGAAGGCCGATCACCTGGGTGAGCAGGCACTCGGCCAGCCGGTGCTTGCGCATGACCCGCGTGGCCAGCGTGCGGCCCAGATCGGTCATGGACAGGTGGCGGTCGCCCTCGACGCGGACGAGGCCGTCCCGCTCCATGCGGGCGACGGTCTGGCTCACGGTGGGGCCGCTCTGCTGAAGACGCTCCGCGATGCGGGCGCGAAGAGGGACGATGCCCTCCTCCTCGAGCTCGTAAATCGTGCGGAGGTACATCTCGGTCGTGTCGATCAGGCCGTGTGCGGTCAAGGCAGTCCTCCCAATCAAATATTACGCCGGTCGTGGCGGGGACTGGGCCCGTCCGCAGCGGGCACAGAAGTCACACGAACCCTATTGGGAGAACGACCGACGATGGTTAAGGACGGAAACAAAGGAGCGGCCGAGTTCCTTCCCGAGCAGCTCGATCTCGACTCGCTGCGGCGCGCGGCCGCGTGCTGCCAGGGCTGCGGGCTCTACCTGAACGCCACCCAGACCGTTTTCGGCGAGGGTCCGCAGCGGGCCCGGTTCATGCTCGTGGGCGAGGAGCCAGGAGATCAGGAGGACCGGCAGGGACACCCGTTCGTGGGCCCGGCCGGGCGCATTCTGGACAAGGGACTGGAAGAGGCCGGAATCGAGCGGGAGGACGTTTACGTTACGAACGCCGTCAAGCATTTCTCCTTCACCCTTCGCGGAAAGCGGCGGATCCACCAGAGGCCGACGGCCGGCGAGATCGACGCCTGCCATCCGTGGCTCGACGCGGAGCTGGCCCTCGTCCGGCCGGAGGTGATCGTGGTGCTCGGGGCGACGGCGGCCAGGGCGCTGCTCGGGCGGGAGTTCCGCGTGACGCACCACCGGGGCGAGCCGGTGCCGCTCGGCGACGCGCTGGCCGTGGCCACCGTGCACCCGTCTGCCGTGCTGCGCGCGCCCGACAGGGACCAGGCGTACGCGGGCTTCCTGGCCGACCTGAAGGTGGCCGCCCAGGTCGTCTGACCTCTGACCTTTATCGAGCCCGGTAATTGCGGAAGGCGGGCACGGACAGGCCGACGAGCAGCACCGTGACGGCACAGGCGACGCCGCCGCCCACCCAGGCCCCGCTGACCCCCAGCTCCGTCGCCGTCGCACCGGCCCGCAGGTCACCCAAACGCGGCCCGCCCGCCACGACCACCATGAACGCCCCCTGCAGCCGCCCCCGCATCTCGTCGGGCGCGTACAGCTGCAGGATGGACTGCCGCCAGACCGACGAGATCACGTCCGCCACCCCGCCCACGGCCATGAACGCCACCACCAGCCAGAGCTCGCTCGCCAGCCCGGCGGCGGCCACGGCCAGGCCCCAGACGGCGATCACGACGACGAGCGCGACCCCCTGCCGCGAGACCCGCCCCACCCAGCCGGAGAACAGCGCCCCGGCCACCGAGCCGATGGCCATGGCGGAGCTCATCCAGCCGAGCGCGTACATCGAGCCGCCGAACCTGTCGGCGGTCAGCTCGGGGAAGAGCGCGCGCGGCAGGGCGAACACCATCGCGATGATGTCCACCCAGAACGACATCAGCAGCACCGGGCTCCTGACGATGAAGCTGAGCCCCTCCAGCACCGCCCCGGCACCCGGACGTCGCACTTCGCCCAATGGGGGCAGTGAGGGCAGTCTGAGGGCCGCGTAGAGGCTCGCGGTGAAGAGCAGGGCGTCCATCGCGTACGCCGCCGCGAACCCGCCGGAGGCCAGCACGACCGCGCCGATCATCGGACCCGCGACCGCGCCGATGCTGAAGACGAGCGAGTTGAGCGCGTTCGCGGCGGGCACCAGCTCCTTCTCCAGGATCCTGGGGATGATCGCGCCCCTGGTCGGGCTGGTGATCGCGAAACCGGTGGCGTTCAGGGCGACCGCGCCGAAGATCAGGTAGACGTTCCTCATGTCGAGCAGCGCCTGCCCGAGGATGAGGAGCGTCGCCGTCCACGCGATGAGCGAGCCGACGATGAGCAGCTTGCGCCGGTCCACGGCGTCGGCGACCGCCCCTCCCCACAGGCCGAAGACGACCAGCGGGATCAGGTTGGCCATCCCCAGCAGCCCCACGTAGAACGAGGAGTGGGTGAGCTCCCAGACCTGCTGGCCGACGGCCACGACGGTCGCCCCGACGCCGACGTGCGAGACGGCCTGGCCGAGCCAGAGCCGCCGGTACTCGGGCGCGCCGAGTGGCCGGGTGTCTACCAGATGACGCTTGACCAGCTCCGCGATCGCCACTCCATGAACACTAAGGTGCCAGTCTTTCCAGGACCCAACCGGGTCGTGTCCGCCGATAACGGAGCCTGTCGTGCATCCGGTCGAGTTGTCCCTGCCAGAACTCCATCTCTATCGGATAGACCCGGAAACCTCCCCAGAAGTCGGGCACCGGCGGACTCTCCGGCCAGCGTTCGGCCAGCTCCGTGTAGCGCTCGTCCAGCTCCTCCCTGGACCGCACGACGGCCGACTGCCGCGACGCCCAGGCGCCGATGCGCGAGCCGTACGGGCGCGAGTTGTAGTACTCGGCCGACTCCTCGTGGGAGATCCGCGTCACAGTGCCCTCGATGCGTACCTGGCGGCGGATCGGATGCCAGGGGAACAGCAGTGACGCTCGGGGGTTCTCGCCCAGGTCGCGGCCCTTGCGCGACTCGTAGTTGGTGTAGAAGACGAAACCGCGTTCGTCGTAGCCCTTCAGCAGGACCGTCCTGGCGCTCGGGCGGCCGCCGGACGAGGCGGTGGCCAGGACCATGGCGTTGGGTTCAGGCAGGCCGGACTCGAGCGCGTCCTGGAGCCAGAAGGTGAATTGCTCCATGGGGTCGGACGCGAGGTCGGATTCGAGCAGCGGCCGGCCCTCGTACGTTCGGCGAAGCCCCGCCAGCACGGGCGGGCGCGGGGTGGCATCCACGAGACGGTATTCTTGCGCGCTTGCGTGGTAGATCCCATGCAACCCCCCTCACCAGCGGGTTTGGCCTTACGGCGGGTCCCGAGACCGAGCACGACCTGGGAAGGGGTTAAATTGACCCGCCGGTATCTCGACATCAACAGAGCGGAGAAGCTCGGGGGCGAGAACGAGGGCAACGATGCCAACGACCCCCCGAAGCGGCCCCGACTATTGGCACAGCATTGCCCAAACATGGCAAGGGAAAGGGAGGCGGCCGAGTATGTCCGACTTCAAACCCGGGCTCGAAGGCGTCGTAGCTTTCGAGACCGAGATCGCGGAACCGGACAAAGAAGGGGGCGCCCTTCGATACCGGGGCGTCGACATTGAGGAGCTGGTCGGCCGCGTCCCGTTCGGGGCCGTTTGGGGCCTGCTGGTCGACAACAAGTTCCAGCCGGGCCTGCCCCCGGCGGAGCCGTACCCCATCCCTGTCCACTCCGGTGACATCCGCGTAGACGTGCAGAGCGCCCTGGCCATGCTGGCTCCGGCCTACGGCTTCAAGCCCCTGCTCGACATCACCGACGAGGAGGCCCGCGACCAGCTCGCCCGCGCCTCCGTCATGGCTCTCTCCTTCGTCGCGCAGTCCGCGCGCGGCCTCGGCCTGCCGATGGTGCCGCAGAGCCGGGTCGACGAGGCCGAGACCATCGTCGAACGTTTCATGATCCGCTGGCGCGGTGAGCCTGATCCCAAGCATGTCAAGGCCATCGACGCTTACTGGACCTCCGCCGCCGAGCACGGCATGAACGCCTCCACGTTCACCGCCCGCGTCATCGCCTCCACCGGGGCCGACGTGGCGGCAGCGCTCTCCGGCGCCGTCGGCGCCATGTCGGGTCCGCTGCACGGCGGCGCCCCGGCCCGCGTCCTGCACATGATCGAGGGCGTCGAGCAGCTCGGCGACGCCAAGAAGTACGTCCAGAGCGAGCTCGACAAGGGCAACCGGCTCATGGGCTTCGGGCACCGCGTCTACCGCGCCGAGGACCCGCGCGCCCGCGTGCTCCGCCGCACCGCCAAGGAGCTCGACGCCCCCCGCTACGAGGTCGCCGCGGCGCTGGAGCAGGCCGCGCTGGACGAGCTGCACGCCCGCAAGCCCGACCGGGTGCTGGCCACCAATGTCGAGTACTGGGCGGCCGTGGTGCTGGACTTCGCCGAGGTGCCCTCCCACATGTTCACCTCGATGTTCACCTGCGCGCGCACGGCCGGCTGGGCCGCGCACGTTCTGGAGCAGAAGCTCACGGGCCGCCTCGTGCGCCCGAGCGCCAACTACGTCGGCCCCGCCTCGCGTCCCCTGAGCGACGTCCCCGGCGCCGCCGAGGTCACCGGCAAGAACTGACAGGATCGGCCCCGGCGCGTCCGCCTCACCACGAGTTCGGCGGCGACCGGGGCCTTTTCGTCAGTTTTGGGTGTGGGCTTCTTCTCAGATTCCCGCCCCGGTCCCTTGTCAGCCCCGCGGGATCAGTACCCTGGTCAGGTGGCTGACATCGTGATTCCCGCTGACATCAAGCCCGCCGACGGCCGCTTCGGCTGCGGGCCCTCGAAGGTACGCACCGAGCAACTGGCCGCGCTCGCCGCCTCCGGCGCGAGCCTCATGGGCACCTCCCACCGCCAGAAGCCGGTCAAGAACCTGGTCGGCCGCGTACGCTCCGGGCTCGCCGACCTGTTCTCGCTGCCCGAGGGCTACCAGGTCGTGCTGGGCAACGGCGGCACCACGGCGTTCTGGGACATCGCCGCCTTCGGGCTGATCCGCGACAGGTCGCAGCACCTGTCGTTCGGCGAGTTCTCCTCGAAGTTCGCGACGGTGGCCAAGAAGGCCCCGTGGCTGGGCGAGCCGAGCGTCATCAAGTCCGAGGTCGGCACCTACCCGACGGCCGTGGCCGAGGAGGGTGTGGACGTCTACGCGCTCACCCACAACGAGACCTCGACCGGCGTCGCCATGCCCATCAAGCGCGTGGGCTCCGACGACTCGCTGGTGCTCGTGGACGCCACCTCCGGCGCCGGCGGCCTGCCCGTCGACATCGCCGAGACCGACGTCTACTACTTCGCCCCGCAGAAGAGCTTCGCCTCCGACGGCGGCCTGTGGATCGCGATCATGTCGCCGCGGGCGCTGGCCAGGGTCGAGGAGATCGCCGCGACCGGCCGTTACGTGCCGGAGTTCTTCAGCCTGCCGGTCGCGATCGACAACTCCTCGAAGGACCAGACCTACAACACGCCGGCCGTGGCCACGCTGTTCCTGCTGGCCGACCAGCTCGACTGGATGAACTCCAACGGCGGCCTGGCCTGGACCACCGCCCGCACGGGCGAGTCCAGCCAGCGCCTCTACACCTGGGCGGAGAAGTCGGCGTACGCCACGCCGTTCGCCGCTCCGGAGTTCCGATCCCAGGTCGTCGGCACGATCGACTTCGCCGACTCCGTCGACGCCGCCGCCGTGGCCAAGGTGCTGCGCGCCAACGGCATCGTCGACACCGAGCCGTACCGCAAGCTGGGCCGCAACCAGCTGCGCGTCGCGATGTTCCCGGCGATCGACCCGGCCGACATCGAGGCGCTGACGGTCTGCGTCGACTACGTGGTCGAGCGCCTCTGACGGCGTGACAGCTCTTCCATGAGGGCGAGCGCGTCCTCCTCCTCGACTCTCTGCGCGAACCTGGCCGGCACCGGCAACCTGTCGCCGCCGGCCGAGAGCGCTTCGAGCATGAGGTCGGTGACGTGCTCGTCCCTCGACTTGACCGCGGCGGCTCATCGGTTTCCGGGCATCCCACAGCACGTCCATGATCGCGCGTTCCAGGGACCCCAGGCTCGCCAACTGACCAACCCTCCGGTTCGATTAGTAGGAAACATTGTTGCCCGAAAAAGTCAGATCCGGCCAGGGGATCTCACGGCCGAAGAGCCTCGGCTATCTGATGTTCGCCAGCCGATGGCTCCAGGTCCCGCTCTATCTGGGCCTCATCGTGGCCCAGGCGGTGTACGTCTGGCAGTTCGCGCTGGAGCTCTGGCACCTGATCGAGACGGTGTTCCTGCACACCGCGCCGGTCACCGCGACGACGCCGTCGCCCGAGGTCGTGGTCATGCTCACGGTCCTGGCGCTCATCGACGTGGTGATGATCTCCAACCTGCTGATCATGGTGATCATCGGCGGCTACGAGACCTTCGTCTCCCGCATCAACCTCAACGACCATCCCGACGAGCCCGAGTGGCTCTCCCACGTCAACGCGAACGTCCTGAAGGTGAAGCTGGCCACGGCCATCGTCGGCATCTCGTCGGTGCACCTGCTGCAGACGTTCATCAGGGCCCAGTCGACGCCCAACGACAAGATCATGTGGCAGACGATCATGCACCTGGCCTTCGTGGCCTCGGCCATCGGCCTCGCCTACATCGACCGCCTGCTGGCCACCTCCCCGGCGGAGCACACGCGGTCACATCTCTGACCCTCAGTACGCCGGGATCTCGCGGCCCTTGCGGCGCAGCACCCAGCCGGCCACCACGCCGCCGATGAGCCCGAACAGGTGGCCCTGCCAGGAGATGCCCTGCTGGTTGGGCAGCAGGCCCGCCAGGATCCCCCAGTACGCGAAGCCCACGCCGACGGCGATGGCGATGTCGAGCAGCCTGCGGTCGAACAGGCCGCGGGCCAGGATGAACCCGAAGTAGCCGAAGATCAGGCCGCTGGCGCCGACCGTGTAGACGTTGGGGCTGGTCAGCCAGGTGCCGAAGCCGCCGATGAGGATGATCAGCACGCTGGCCCACAGGAACTTGCGCAGGTCACGCAGGCCGGCCAGGAAACCGAGGACCAGCAGCGGGAGCGAGTTGGCCATGAGATGGCCGAAGCCGCCGTGCAGGAACGGGGCGAACAGGATGCCGATCAGGCCGTCGGGCTCCCATCCGATGATGCCGAACTCGCGGTCGAGCCTGCCGTTCAGCACGAAGTCGAAGCCCTCGACGACCCACATCACGGCCAGCATGGCGACCACGACGGCGAGCGCGCTCAGCGCACCGGACAGGAGCGCCCCGGCGCCACGCTTGGCCGACTCGAACCTGTGACCCGAATAGTCGCTCATGCGCTCTCCCGGTACGTTGCCTTCTCTTTCTTTACCGTAGCCAGGAACACTTATGCACGCGCTAAAAGCCCGCCCCTGACGGAATCCGGCAACCCCGAGGCCCCGCATCCGCGAGAAGCGGGCTGAGGTCCCTCGGGGGGAGCGGCGGACGGCACCGAGGAGGCGGGAGAGCGGTTGGGGGGCTCTCCCGCCCGTAAGAGGCCGGGCGCCGGACGGTTACTCGCCCGTCCAGCGGGGGGCGCGCTTCTCGGCGAAGGCGGCCGCGCCCTCCATGGCGTCCTTCGAGCCGAACACCGGCCCGACGATCGCCCCCTGCTTGGCGAACATCTCCTCCAGCGACCAGTCCTGCGACTCGATGATCACCTTCTTGGTCGCGGCGAGCGCCAGCGGCGCGTTGGCGGCGATCTTGCGGGCCAGCTCCAGCGCCCCCTCCAACGCCTCCCCCGGCACGGTGATCCGGTTGACCAGCCCGAGCTCGTACAGCCGCGCCGCCGGATAGTGATCGCCGGTCAGGGCGATCTCCATGGCCACGTGGTACGGGATCCGGCGCGGCAGCCGCATGACGCCGCCCGCGCCCGCCACCAGCCCGCGCTTGGGTTCCGGCAGCCCGAACTTGGCCTCCGACGACGCCACGATGACGTCGCACGACAGCGCCAGCTCGAACCCGCCCGCGAGCGCGTACCCCTCCACGGCGGCCACCAGCGGCTTCTTCGGCGGCGACTCGGCGAGCCCGCCGAAGCCGCGCCCCTCGACCACCGGGAAGTCGCCGGACAGGAACCCCTTGAGGTCCATGCCCGCGGAGAAGGTGCCACCGGCACCGGTCAGGACATAAGCGGAAATGTCGGGGCGGGCGTCGAGCGCGTCCAGCGCCTCGGCGATCCCCCGCGCCACCGCCCCGTTCACGGCATTCCGCGCTTTAGGACGATTTATCGTGATTACGGCGACGTTCTCGGATTCCTCGACGAGCACTTCGTCAGACAACGAGACCTCACTTGGGCTGGAAGCGGATGCCGCCGTCGAAGCGGATGACCTCGGCGTTCATGTAGTCGTTCTGGATCAGCGAGTGCACCAGGTGCGCGAACTCGTCGGCCCGCCCCATGCGCTTGGGGAACACCACCGGCGCCACGAGCTTGGCCTTGAACTCCTCGGAGTTCGCCGTGAAGCCGTAGATGGGCGTGTCGATGATGCCGGGGCAGATCGTGTTCACCCGCACGCCGATCGCGGCCAGGTCGCGCGCCGCGGGCACCGTCATGCCCACGATGCCGCCCTTGGAGGCCGAGTACGCCAGCTGCCCCGTCTGCCCCTCCAGCGCCGCCACGGAGGCCGTGTTGACCACCACGCCCCGCTGCCCGTCGGCGTCGGCCGGCTCCGTCTTGGCGATCGCCGCGGCGCCGATGCGCATGAGGTTGAACGTGCCGATCAGGTTGACCTCGATGACCTTGCGGTACGTGGCCGGGTTGTGCGGGCTGCCGTCACGGTTGACCGTGCGCTCGGCCCAGCCGATGCCGGCGCTGTTGACCACCACGCGCAGCGGCTTGCCGGTGGCCACGGCGGCGTCCACGGCCGCCTGCACCTGCTCGTCGTCCGACACGTCGGTCTTGACGAACACCCCGCCGATCTCGTCGGCGACGGTCTTGCCGCGCTCCTCGTTGAGGTCGGCGACGACGACCGTGGCGCCGGCGCGGGCCAGCTCGCGGGCCGTGGCCTCCCCGAGGCCGCTGGCGCCGCCGGAGATGATTGCTGCAGATCCGTTCACGTCCATATCCCGGACCCTAACCCGCCGACCGAATGAAGTTCTACTCGGGGGGCGTCAAATCTCACCCACAGCGCTGTCGACGTCGGAATAGACCTTGATGCGCCGGTCGAGCCCCGTCGTACGGAGAATGCGCGCCACCGGCGCCTGGGGCGCCGCCAGGGACACGCCGCCACCCTCGCCCGTCGCCAGTCGCCAGGCCTCGATCAGCACCGACAGGCCGCTGGAGTCCATGAACGACAGCTGCTGCAGGTCGAGCACCAGCCTGGCGCTGTCCTGCTTGATCGCGTCACGCACCTCGTCGCGCAGGAACGGTGCGGTGAACAGGTCGAGCTCTCCCTCAACGGCCACCACCACGGCATCGCCAAGGGCGTGTCGCGCAAGCCGCAGCTTCATTTGGCCCCTCCTCGATGAGCCACTGTACTTCGACATCCCCGGGTCCCGGGCATGCACAAACTAGGAAGAGGCGGGCAGTACGCGGATAAATGCCCTCACACCGCAGGGATCGCAAATCCGTATGGAAGCTCCAGGCGGTGCTCGGCCAGCAGTTCCGCGTCCGAGAGCAGCTCACGCGTGGGGCCGTCGGCGGCGATGACTCCGCCGGAAAGGATCAGTGAACGCTCACACAATTCCAGCGCGTACGGAAGGTCGTGCGTGACCATGAGCACCGTCACGTCGAGCGAGCGCAGGATCTCGGCGAGCTCCCTGCGGGCGGCCGGGTCGAGGTTGGACGAGGGCTCGTCGAGCACCAGGATCTCCGGCGCCATGGCCAGCACGGTCGCCACCGCCACCCGGCGCCGCTGCCCGAACGACAGGTGGTGCGGCGGCCGGTCGATGGCCTCCAGCATGCCGACCCGCTCCAGCGCGTCCTTGACCACGCGGTCGAGGTCCTCGCCGCGCATGCCCGCGTTGGCCGGGCCGAAGGCGACGTCGTCCCTGACCGTGGGCATGAAGAGCTGGTCGTCCGGGTCCTGGAAGACCAGGCCGACGCGCTGCCTGACCTCCTTGAGCGTGTCCTTGCGCACCGGCGTGCCGGCCACGGTGACGCTTCCGTGCCCCGGGGTGAGAATCCCGTTGAGATGCATGACGAGGGTGGTCTTGCCGGCGCCGTTCGGGCCGAGCAGGGCCACGCGCTCGCCGCGGCCGATCGACAGGTCCACGCCGAACAACGCCTGCGTGCCGTCGGGATAGGCGTAGGCGAGCTGCCGGACGTCGAGAGAGTTCACCACGAAAGTCCCCATACTGCGAGGGCCATGGCCGGCAGAGCCAGAGCGATGCCCCATTGACGTACAGATGCCGAAATATCTTGGATCACCGGCATCTGGCCGGTGTATCCCCGGCTGAGCATGGCCAGATGCACGCGCTCGCCCCGCTCGTACGAACGGATGAACAGCGCCCCGGCAGACCGGGCGATCACCGGGATATGCCGCAGATCACGCGCCTCGAACCCGCGCGACTCCCTGGCCACCCGCATCCGCCGCATCTCGTCCATGATCACGTCCATGTACCTCAGCATGAACATGGCGATCTGCACCAGCAGGGCCGGCAGCCGCAGCCGCTGGGCCCCGATCAGGATCACCCGCGGCTCGGTGGTGGCCGCGAGCAGGATGGAGGCGATCACGCCGAGCGTGGCCTTGGCCAGGATGTTCCAGGCCGCCCAGAGGCCGGGCACGCTCAGCGAGAGCCCGAGGACCGTGGTCCGCTCCCCCAGCCCGATGACCGGGATGAGGAAGGCGAACAGCACGAACGGCACCTCGATCACCATCCGCCGCAGCACGTACGCCAGCGGCACCCGCGCGGCCACCGCCACGGCCCCCAGCAGGACGGCGTAGACCGCGAACGCCCAGAACCGCTCCCTCGGCGTGGCCACCACGACGATCGCGAAGGCGAAGACGGCCAGCAGCTTGCACTGCGGCGGCAGCCGGTGCACGACCGAGTCGCCCGGCAGGTAGAGCTGGTGATGGTGCCCCGCGCCCACGCGTCACACCTTGGCCGCGTCGCGGCCTCGGGCGGCGTACGCCACGGCCCCGGCGATGAGCAGCACGAGCCCGACGCCGATGATCCCGGCCACGCCGACGGGGATGCCGCCGACCTCGCCGTAGTCGGCCAGCCCCCACGTCACCAGGTGGTCGCTCGCCTGGCCGAGGAAGCCCTTGTTCTCGGCGACCGCCTCCAGCCCGTCGGGCGAGGACGAGGCGAAGAACGACACGATCCCGGCCAGCACCAGCGTCAGGCCGACCCCGCCGAGCAGGAACGGCTTGAGCTTGCCGGGGGCGGCGGCCGGCTCCGGCTCGTCCACAGTGGTGGTCGTGCCCTCGGCCCCGCGCAGGACCAGCGGCTTGGCCAGGCCGCGGGCGCCGTACACGAGGTCCGGCCGTACGGCGAGGACCGCGCTGACGGTCACGGCCGTGATCAGCGCCTCGCCGATCCCGATCAGGACGTGCACGCCCCCCATGGCCGCCGCGACCGCGCCCACCTCGATCGGCGCGGTCCCCCCGATCCAGAACAGCAGCGAGAACACCAGCGCGGAGGCGGGCACCGAGACCAGCGCCGCCAGGAACGCCGCCACCGCCACGCGTCCCCTGGACAGCCCCGTCACCAGCCGGAAGATCCCCCAGCCGGCCACCACGGTGACGATGCCCATGATCGTGATGTTGATGCCGAGCGCGGTCAGCCCGCCGTCGGCGAAGAACACGCCCTGCACGAGGAGGACCACGGCCATACACAGCACACCCGTGTAGGGCCCGACGAGTATCGCGGCCAGCGCACCGCCCAGCAGGTGGCCGCTGGTGCCGGCGGCGACGGGGAAGTTGAGCATCTGGACGGCGAAGATGAAGGCCGCGACGAGCCCGGCCATGGGAGCGGTCCGGTCGTCGAGCTCGCGCCGCGCCCCGCGTAGGCAGACGGTGACTCCGGCCGCCGCCACCACCCCGGCCGAGATGGACGTCGCGGCGTTGAAGAAGCCATCTGGTACGTGCACGGCACACCTCCTGCAAGAGCAAACGGTCCTACTTTAGGACATCGTCTTGCACCTGCATATAGATGGCATTAGCGCATGATTCGCCTGATGATCATCCTTGCCGTGAGCCGCCGCACCACGGTGCTCAGCCGTCCCTTCCCCGAGGTCGCGTACGGCCGCACGCTCCTGAGCACCGCCGCGCCCCACCACCGGCGCGGCGCCGCCACCGTCTCGGCGTCGGTCTCGATCCTGAACCGCGCGGGCGGCCCGCCCAGATCCAGCTCCAGGTACGCGTCCCAGGTGCCGGGCGGCAGCCAGCCCACCCCGAGCCTGGCCACGAAACCGCCCCCGGGCAGCGCCACAACGCGCTCGACCCGCTCACGTCCGCTGCGCCGCTCGCGCCAGACGACCCGCTTGACCGCCGAGGCGGCGGGTGCGGCGCCCGCGACGCAGACCTCGCCGTCGACGATCAGCCGGTGCCCGAGCGCCCACCGCGTCCTGATGAGCCGCACCGAGCCGGGCACCCCGACCACGTGGCCGCCGACGTCGATGCTGAGGTTGCCGTTGTCCCTGGTGAAGTACGGCAGGGCGACGGCGGCGCCGATCAGCCGGGGCGGCGGGCGGTTGACGCCGCTGTCGCGTTCGGCCCCGAGCCTGCCGAGCCGCACCACGCCTTCGGCCTCGACCGCCACCCGCAGGTCCCAGATCCCCGAGCCGAGCGCGGACACGTTCACCCGCGCCGTGAACTCGTTCCCCTTGCGCTCGGCCGGGACGACCACCTCGGCGGCCGGATCGTGCCGCTCGCGCAGCACCACGGCCAGGCCGTCGTCCCCGCCGATGCCGTCGAGCCCGGCCGATCCCGTCACCACGAGGCCGTCGCCGTCCCAGCGCAGCCCGGTCAGCCTGCGCCGCACGGCGGCGCTCTCGATGCGGGCCAGGCGCACGAGGCGGTCGATGTCGTCGAGCGCCGCCGCCCGCTGCCTGTCGACGCTGTTGAGCAGCTCGTGCACGCCGGGGGTGTACCACTCGTCGCACAGGGCGGCCACCTCCCGCGCGATGTCCTTGCGCCGCACGTCGTCGCTCTCCAGGAACACCTGCCCGAGCTGCGCGAACACGTCCAGCCTGAAGTGCCGGCGCAGCAGGTGGTCGCGGAGCGGACCGGGCTCGACGTGCCCGGCCATGAGCCGGATCGGCGCCTTGATCATGGCCAGCCAGGCGAGCGGGTCCCTGCTGCCGCGCTGCTGCATGATGCTGGTGCCGTCGGGCCTGGACACGAGGTGGTAGCAGTCGTAGTCGGCCACCACGGAGACGGCGCCGGCGTGGCAGTAGGCGTGCACGGTGAAGAGGATGTCCTCGCCCACGAGCATGCCCTCGCCGAACCTGATGCGGTGGCGTTCGAGCAGCTCCCTCCTGAACAGCTTGAAGCAGCACAGGCTGTTGTAGACGTTGCTGTCGCCGATGGTCACCCGCTCCGCGCTCTGCTGGAACATCGACGCCGGCGCCCGCCTGCCGTGGCCCACGATCTTGCCGAGGACGATGTCGGAGCCGTTCCTGTCGGCCATGGCGACCATGCGCTCCAGCGCCTCGGGTCCGAGGTAGTCGTCGGCGTCGCAGAAGAACACGTACCGGCCCGAGGCGTGCTCGATGCCGACGTTGCGCGGCCGGCCCGCGCTGCCGCTGCCGTCGATGTGGACGACCTTGACGCTGGCCCGGTGGTAGGCGGCGTAGAGGTCGAGGAGCTCGGCGCTGCCGTCCGTGGAGCCGTCGTCGACGACGATGAGCTCCTTCTTCACGCGCTGCACGAGCACGGAGGTGAGGCATCTGTCGAGGTAGGCCCGGCAGTTGTGTGCCGGGATGACGACGCTCACGTCGACCGCGTCGTCACCGTTCCCCGTTTCAGACATCCGCCACCACCGCCACCACTTCAGAGAGTCACGTTGCGCTGCCGTCCGGCTTCAGTATGTGACGAGCCCGGGCCTCCGCGAGGGCCGATCGTATGTCTTCACCCCCGCTTTTGCAGCCAACGGAGATATACGGCATTCCACTAATAGGCCCTGGCAGTACCACATTTATCCTGGACCGAATGAGTTTCAGGGATGAGGTTTTCCTACCGAGGAATAGAAACCTCTCCGCCAGGATCATTCAGCCACCCCCGGGCGCTCCCCGGTGATCCTCTCGATGGACTTGCGCGTCTACAGTTAGGCAACCTTGACCGGGAGGTGGCGGGAAATGGCATCGGATCTCCGCAGGCGGGCGTCGGACGACTCGCCCGTGCACTCTGCTGAGTTCATCGTCTCCGCGGCTCGCTTGGAAGAGCTGCATCAGTGCTCCGCCGTGCTCCGCCGTACGAGGTTGCGCGCCGAGGAGATCGTGGACGAGGCACGGACCTTGCTGGCGGAGGCCGAGCAACGCGGCGACGCCGACCGCGTCCCGGAGCTGCGCGCCCAGTTGGAACAGGCGCGCGCGCTGTACGGCAAGGTGCTGAACGCGTACGTGACGATCTGTCGCAGGATCGCCGAGGAGCGTCAGGCCATCCTGCAGGAGCAGATGGGGTTGTCAGGTGCGGCCTGACGAGCTAGCGTCAGGGCATGCCTGACGACTGGAAGGACAAGATCCGCTGCTCTTTCTGCCACAAGAAGAGCACGGAGGTGAAGAAGATGATTGCCGGTCCCGGTGTGCACATTTGTGACCAATGCATCGAACTGTGCAATGAAATCCTCACGCAGGAGCGCCTCGCCACCTCTACCGAGCCCCGCCTCCCGATGTGGGAGTCCATGACAGAGGAGCAAATACTCGAGCATCTTCCGAAAATCGCCGCCGTGCAGGCACAGGTGGACGACAACCTGCGCGACTGGGTGGCGCATCTTCGCGGCAGGGACGTCAGCTGGGAACGCATCGGCGCCTCGCTCGGCATGACGCGGCAATCCGCGTGGGAACGGTTCAGGAGCGAGACCTGACAGGTGAACCGTTGTGACCCGTGGGGCGTCCTATGGTCAGGGAGGCCCGACATGCGCGTCCTACACGGGCTCACGGCGCCCGATCTGGAGGAGCTCCAGCTCGAGCTGATCCTGATCCTGGCGCTGCACGACGAGGCAGAGCGACTCGCTGCCGAATGAACGGGCTCCAGCTCCCCGGGCGTACCGGGGAGCTGGAGCAGGGGACCGGATCCTCCGTAGGATTGCTGGTCATGCTGCGCTGCGCCGTGCTTGACGACTACCAGGGAGTGGCTCTCGGCCTGGCCGACTGGTCGAGGGTGCGGGTGACCAGCTTCCGCGACCACTTCACCGCCAGGGACGACCTCGTGGCCGCCCTCCACGACTACGAGATCGTGGTCATCATGCGGGAGCGCACGCCGTTCCCGGCCGAAGTGCTCGACCGGCTCCCCAATCTGCGGCTGCTCATCACCTCGGGCATGCGCAACGCGTCCGTCGACGTGGCCGCCGCGCGGGCGCGCGGCGTCACGGTCTGCGGCACGGCCAGCGGCTCGACCGCGCCGGTGGAGCTGACCTGGGCGCTGATCCTCGGCCTCGCCCGCCACCTGCTCCCCGAGGCGACGGCCCTGCGCGGACGGGCCGTGGCAGAGCACCGTCGGCATGGACCTCCATGGCCGCACGCTCGGGCTGCTGGGGCTCGGCAAGATCGGGTCCCGGATGGCGGCGATCGGCCGGGCGTTCGGCATGGACGTCGTGGCGTGGAGCCGACACCTGACCGAGGAGCGCACGGACGCCCTCGGCGTGCGGCTCGCCCCCGGGAAGGACGCGCTGCTGGCCGAGTCCGATGTCGTCTCCGTCCACCTGGTGCTGAGCGACCGCACGCGGGGGCTGATCGGGGAGCGGGAGCTGTCGCTGATGCGGCCGGCCTCCTACCTGGTCAACACCTCGCGGGCGGCGATCGTCGACCAGGAGGCGCTGGTGGCGGCGCTGCGGGCGGGGCGCATCGCGGGGGCCGGGCTGGACGTGTTCGAGCTGGAGCCGCTGCCCGCCGGCCACGCGTTCCGCACGCTGCCCAACGTGCTGGCCACGCCGCATCTGGGATACGTGACGGAGCTGAACTACGGCACGTACTTCCGCGAGGCCGTCGAGGACATCGACGCCTTCCTCGCCGGCGCCCCGATCAGGACCCTCTAACCCCGGTCAGTCGGCCCGGCTCCTGGCGCGGAAGGCGGCCGTCTTGACGCGGTTCTGGCAGGCCGTGGAGCAGAACCTCCGGGTGCCGTTGCGCGAGACGTCCACGTAGACCCGGTCGCAGTGCGGCGCGGTGCAGACCCCCAGACGGTCGCTGAACTCGCTGCCCAGCACGATCGCCAGCCCGGTGGCGCAGCTCGCCGCCCACTCGCCCGCCAGCGTGCCGCCCGGGCCGTGGAAGTGCAGGTGCCAGGGCTCGCCGTCGTGCCGCTCCAGCGTCGGCCTGGCGTGGCTCTCCTCCAGCAGCGCGTTCACCTCGGTGGCGGCGGCGTCGATGTCGTCGGCGGCCACGGCGGCGAAGACCGTCCGCAGGCGGGCAGCCACCTCCGCCAGCTCGGCGCCCTCAGCGTCGGTGACCTCGCGATGATCCGGATAGACCGTACGCAGGCTCTCGGTGGCGGCGGCACCGGCGCTGCCCGGCGCCGGATAAGCGCGTCCCCGCTGCTCGCCGGGGGTCAGCGCGTTGACGACCGCCACCGTGGTCCTGACCACGCCATCCGTGTGACTGTTGTAATCCAATTGACCGGTTACACCTTCGTGTTCTAGCTTGTAACTGTCCAAAGCATAAACGACAGTCACAAGGAGACGTACGTGCTCACTCACGATGCCGCATTGGAGTGGATCGCGCGCTGGGACCGCCAGCAGGAGGGTTACCTCCCCGACCGCGAGGAGCGCTTCACCGCCCTGATCGACGCCGTGGAGGCGCTGGACCGGCCGGACCCGGTGGTGATCGACCTGGGCTGCGGCCCCGGATCCCTGTCGGCCCGACTGCTCGACCGCCTGCCCAAGGCGAAGATGATCTCGGTGGACGCCGACCCGCTGCTGCTCGGGCTCGGGCGGGCCGCGTACCCGCGGTTGACGTTCGTCTCGGCGGACCTGCGTACCGGTGGCTGGACGGAGTTGCTCGGGCTGGACGGGCCCGCCGACGCCGCGATCAGCACGACGGCGCTGCACTGGATCTCCGCCGGCGACCTCAAGGGCGTGTACGGCGAGGTGGCGAGCGTGCTGCGGCCCGGCGGGCTGCTGCTCAACGGCGACCACATGGACACCGACGACGCCTCCCCCGCTCTCTCCCGCCTTGAGCGCGCCGTCCACGACAGGGAGACCGAGCGGGCGTTCGGCGCGAACCCGCCGGAGGACTGGCGGACCTGGTGGGACGCGGTCGAAGCGGACCCGGCCTTCGCCGAGCTCAACGAGGCGCGCCGCACCACGGCCGGGGCCTCGCACCACGGCTCGGAGTCGCACCTGCTGTCGCATCACGTCGGGGCGCTGCGGGAGGCCGGCTTCTCGGAGGTCGGCACGCTCTGGCAGCGGGGGAACAACCGCCTGCTGTGCGCCGTACGCGGCTGACCCCTATACGACTAACCAAGCGCTTGCTACGCTCCGCCCATGATGTCCACGGTTGTCTGGGGCACGGGCAACGTCGGCCGCGCGGCCATCCGCGCGGTCGAGGCCCATCCGGGGCTGAAACTCACAGCCGTACTCGTCCACGATCCGGACAAGGTCGGCAGGGACGCCGGCGAGCTCGGCGGGCTCGGCCACGAGCTCGGGGTCGCCGCCACCGACGACGTCGACGCCGTCCTGGGCGCGAGCCCCCGCGCGGTGGTCTACGCGGCCTCCGGCGACCTCCGCCCCCAGGAGGCACTCGACGACGTGACCAGGGCGATCCGAGCCGGAGCCGTCGTCGTCACCCCCTCCCTCTACGCGCTCTACGACCAGCGCAACGCCCCGCCCGAGCTGCGCGAGCCGGTGCTGGCCGCCATCGGCGAGGGCGGCGGCTCGCTGTTCGTCTCGGGGATCGACCCCGGCTGGGGCAACGACGTGCTGCCGTTGCTGATCAGCGGGCTCGGCTCCACCATCGACGCGATCCGCTGCCAGGAGATCTTCGACTACTCCACGTACGACCAGCCCGACTCCGTCCGGTACCTCGTCGGCATGGGCCAGCCGATGGACTACGAGCCGCCGATGATCGCGCCGACCGTCCCGACCATGGTGTGGGGCGGCCAGGTACGGCTGATGGCCAGGGCGCTCGGCGTCGAGCTCGACGAGATCCGCGAGACCCGGGACCGGCGCGCGCTCGACGCCACAGTGGGCGAGTTCGAGGCGGGGACGCAGGGCGCGGTCCGGTTCGAGGTGCAGGGCATCGTCGAGGGCGAGCCCCGCATCGTCGTCGAGCACGTCACCCGCATCCACTCGTCCTGCGCGCCCGACTGGCCGACGGCCCCGAACGGCGTGGGCGCGCACCGCGTGATCATCGAGGGCCGGCCGCGCATCGAGGTCACGGTGGAGGCCACCGACGAGGGCGGCAACCTGTCCGCCGGAGGGAACGCCACCGCGGTCGCCCGCCTGGTGGGCGCCATCGACTGGCTCGTGGACGCCGGCCCCGGACTGTACGACGCGCTCGACGTCCCGCTGCGACCCGGCACCCTCGGAGGAAAACGACCGTGAACATCGACATTCCCGCAGGCAAGGACCCGATCTCGTACGTGTGGGGCGAGATGGTCCCCGGCATCGGGATCGCCGCCTCGAAGTTCTCGATGTCGGTGTACACCCACACGACCCTCGGACTGCGCGAGTTCGAGGCCGCGCGGCTGCGGATCGCGCAGATCAACGGGTGCGCCTTCTGCCTCGACTGGCGTACGGAGCGGGACGGGCAGAAGGTCGAGGACACGTTCGCCGACGCGGTCACGGAGTGGCGCACGACCGACGCGTTCGACGACCGCACCCGCCTGGCGGCCGAGTACGCCGAGCGGTACGCCCTGGACCACCACGGCCTGGACGAGGAGTTCTGGGCCCGGATGACGGCGCACTACAGCCAGCTCGAAATCGTGGAGCTGAGCATGTGCCTCGGCTCGTGGCTGGCGTTCGGCCGCCTCAACCACGTACTGGGCCTCGACACCGCATGCACGCTGACCGGCGGCTCATCGCCCACCCCCCGATTATGAGAACTCACGAAGTGAGGGACCGCATGCGCAGCACCGGAAAGACCTCGACCCCCGACATCTCCCGCCGCGGCTTCCTCATCGGAACCGGGTCCCTCCTGGGCGCGGCGGCCCTCAGCCACCCGGCCGCCGCCGCTGCCGGCCCGATCGCCGACGGGGCCCACGTGCCCGTCCTGGTCATCGGCACCGGGTACGGCGGCTCGGTGGCCGCCCTGCGCCTGGCCCAGGCGGGTGTCAACGTCCACATGATCGAGATGGGCATGGCCTGGGACACCCCCGGCTCCGACGGCAAGATCTTCTGCAACACGCTCCAGCCGGACAACCGCTCCTACTGGCTCCGCACCCGGACGAAGGCCCCGCTCAACTACTTCCTCGGCTTCCCCATCGACCGGGACATCCCCCGCTACACCGGCGTGCTGGACGCCGAGGAGTTCAGCGGCATCACGGTCTACCAGGGCCGCGGCGTCGGCGGCGGCTCGCTGGTGAACGGCGGCATGGCCGTCACCCCCAAGCGCGAGAACTTCGCCGCCATCCTCCCCTCGGTGAACCCCGCCGAGATGTACGACACCTACTACCCCCGCGCGAACACCGGCCTCGGCGTCGGCACCGTGGACCCCGCCTGGTTCGACTCCACCGACTGCTACCAGTACGCCCGCGTGGGCCGCAAGCACGCCCAGCGCTCCGGCTTCCCGTTCACCTTCGTGCCGGACGTGTACGACTGGGACTACATGGAGCAGGAGGCCGCCGGCACGGTCACCAAGTCGGCCCTGGCCGGCGAGATCCTGTACGGCAACAACTACGGCAAGAAGTCCCTGCAGAAGACGTACCTCGCCCGGGCCGCGGCCACCGGCAGGGTCACCGTCTCCCCCCTGCACCGGGTGACCTCGGTCGTTCCCGCGTCCGGCGGCGCCTACACGGTGACCATCGAGCAACTGAACACGAGCGGCGACACCACGGCCACCAAGACCGTGACCGCCGACCGGGTGTTCTTCGCGGCCGGCAGCGTGGGCACCAGCAAGTTACTGGTCAAGCTGAAGGCCACCGGCGCGCTGCCCAACCTGAACGGCGAGATCGGCAAGGGCTGGGGCGACAACGGCAACGTCATGTGCGGCCGCGCCAACCACCTCTGGGACCCGACCGGATCACTCCAGTCGTCCATCCCGTGCTCCGGCATCGACAACTGGGCCGCGGGCGGCGCCTTCGCGGAGATCGCCCCGCTGCCCACCGGGATCGAGACCTTCGCGTCGTTCTATCTCTCCATCACCAAGAACCCGAACCGGGCCCAGTTCGCCTGGAACGCCGCGACGGGAAAGGTGGACCTGAACTGGCAGACGGCCTGGAAACAACCGGCCATCGACATGGCGAAGACCATTTTCGACAAAATCAATTCGAAAGAGGGGACGATTTACCGGACCGATCTGTTCGGCATCTACAAGATCTGGGGCGACCATCTGACGTACCACCCGCTCGGGGGCGCGGTCCTGAACAAGGCGACCGACAATTACGGGCGCCTGACCGCCTACCCCGGCCTGTACGTCATCGACGGGGCGCTGATCCCGGGCAACACCAGCGTCAACCCGTTCGTCACCATCACGGCCCTGGCCGAGCGGAACATCGAGAAAATCATCGCCACCGACCTGTGAAAGATTTGAGGCCCGCATCTCTGCGGGCCTCACATCTAAGCGTCGTGTCATCGCTTGGATCAAGCAAGACCTCGGTTACCCGTGATCGTCAAGCTAATCCCATGGCATGGCATAGAAACAGCAGCCTTTTACGCCGATATTTTCCCTTATATCGCCGCCCCAGACGCCTATGGTGGAATGAAAGCCGCTGAGGAGGCTGCGATGAGAGAGCACTTCGTCTGGGTGACGACGCGCCGCATCAGGCCGGGGGCGTTGGAGGAGTTCGAGAGGGCCTGGCGCCCGGACCCGTACCCGGAGGGTCTGCGCCACGCGTACGCGTACTGGTCGGAGGACGGGCAGGAGATCACCGGGGTGTCGTTCTGGGACTCGAAGGAGGCCTGCGACTCCTGGCGCAGCTCCGAGGCCGAGAACCGGCGCCGCGAGATCATGAGCCCTTACGTCCTCGAGGAGCGCGAAGGCTTCTACCAGGGCCGCGAACTCGGCGTCCCCGTACGGTGAACCACCGGCCCGCCGCCCGGCGGGCCGTCACCGGACTCGGCCCGTGTCGAGACGACAGGAGCCGTCACCGCCGTGATCAGGCCCGCCGCGACGGCCACGCTGACGTACTTCTTCCCCTTCACGTCGCCCCTCCTCCCGGAGCCCGCCTCTCGGCCTCCGCCACCTCAAGATCAGCCATGGAGGGTGGTACGGCATCGGAGAAGGCACCCGCGGAAACCCTGATATCGGCCGACGGTCTCCGCCCTGGGAAGTAGGCCATTCGGCCACCCGCCTCCCTCAACGGCCGGGCACGTCCGGGGGCGGCTGCTCGGCGGGGAACAGGATCGCGCTGAGCAGGTACGGCGCGCGGTCCGGCGCGGGAGCGTTGGCGACCCGGTCCCGCAGCACCGCGAGCAGGTCGGTGAGCATCTCGGCGAGCTCGTCCGGGCTGAGCCACAGCGTCCCCTGCCGATAGGACACCGAGTCGGCGACCGGGTCGGCGCCGTCGCGGTCCAGGTAGGCGTTGAACTCGGCGATCAGGGCGGCCATCGCCGCGGCGAATCCACGGCGGTGGTCGTCGAGCGACATCGCGGCCGCGGCGCCGGCGTCGATCGCGGGCCGGTCCTGGCGCAGCCGGTAGCTCCGCTCGACGGCACCGCGTACCCGCTGCTCGCCCTCCACCTCGAGAAAGCCGCCCTCGGCCAGCAGGGCGACCTGCCGGTAGACGGTCACCTTCGACACCTCGGGCATGCGGGCGGACAACTGCGCGGTCGTCAGCACCTGTCCTGCCGACAGGGCGTGCACGATGCGCAGCCGTACCGGATGCAGCAGCAGCTCAACGGCGTCCATGGCCCAACGATTTCATATGAGATACCATTATCCAAAATGAAAACGGTCGGGAGGAGCAGGCATGCGGGACGTATCGGGGCGGGCGGTGCCGGTGAACGGCCGGCGCGTCTATGTCGAGGAGTCCGGCCAGGGGCATGACCGGACGGTGGTCTTCGAGGCGGGCGGAGGCTGCGGCCGGACCTTCTGGGATCCGGTGCTGCCGCTGCTGGCCGACACGGCGCACCTGGTGGCCTACGACCGTGCCGGACGCGCGCTCAGCGGCCGCGTCACCCAGCGGCTCAGCATCGATGACATGGCCGCCGATCTGATCGCGATGACCGAGGCCGTCGTCCCGGGCGAGTTCGTGCTCGTCGCGCACAGCATGGGCGGGCTGGTCGCCCGCCGCGCCGCCGAGCGCCTGGGGCCTCGGCTGCGGGGCCTGCTGCTGGCCGACGTCCTGCCGGAGAGCTCACCGGTGTACGACACCTGGGACCAGACCACCAAGAAGATCGACCGCATGCTGGCGGTGACGCAGACGCTCAGCCGGTTCACTCCTCTGGCACGCCTGTTCACCGGTAACGTACGGCGCCTGTTCTCCGCCGACACCTACCGGACCATGCTCGCCGAGGACTTCACCCCCGCCGGGACCTCCCAGACCCGCAAGGAGATCCAGGCGGTGGCCGCCGCCATCCCGCAGTTCCGCGCCCGGCCGCCCCAACTCCCGAAATGCCCGACGATCGTGCTGTCGGTGACCCGTGCGGAAAGAGGGCGGGAACGTCAGCACGCCGCCAACCGCGAGCACCAGCGCCGCTACGCCGAGACCCTGCCCGACGGGCGCCACGAGGACGTCGCCTCGGGGCACTTCATCCAGGCCGAGCAGCCCCGACTGATCGCGGACCGGACACGACAGCTCCTGACGGCCTCCCGAAAAACAGATGGACACGGCTGTTAGCGTCCCAGGCATGAGCATTGTTGACATTGACCGCTTTGTCGCCGACGGGTTCGTGAAGCTGGAAGAGGCTGCCCCGCGCGAGGTCGGCGACGCCGCCCGGGCGTTGCTGTGGCGGCAGACCGGTCTGTCACCGCAGGACCCGGCCACCTGGAAGGAACCGGTGGTGTGGGCCGCGGACCTCACGGGTGAGGGCGCGCTCGGGGAGTTCATCCGGAGTCCCCGGCTCGCCGAGGCACTCGACGAGCTCTGCGGGGCCGGTGGCTGGGTGCCGCGTGGTTCACTCGGCATGGTGCCGATCCGATTCCCGCGCCTCCCGCCCGCCGACGACAGAGGCTGGCACATCGATGCCAATGCCGCCCAGCCGGACGGCGGCTACCTGTGCAGCGGGCAGCCGGAGACGATGCTGCTGCTGATCCTGCTGTCGGAGGTCGGCCCCGACGACGCGCCGACCCGGATCAGGGTCGGTTCGCACCGGGACGCGGCCGCGACGTTGGCGGGGCGCGTGCTGGACCCGTTCGAGGCCGGACCGCTGGTGGACGCGGCCAGTTCACACCGTCCGCTCGCGTACGCGACGGGCCGGCCGGGCGACATCTACCTGGTCCATCCCTTCACCGTCCACGCCGCCGACGAGCACCGGGGCGACGAGCCGAGGTTCATGGCCCAGGCACCCGTCTTCCTGACCGAACCGGTGACTCCGGAGGGGGGCAACGCACTGGCTCAGGCCATTTCGTGAGCTCCCGAGGTCAGCACACGCCGCGTGCCCCTCGATCGCCAGGCGGTCACCACCGACTGCACAAGTGCGTCCGAAACTCCCTGGCTGGTGTCCAGCTCGTAGTCGTACGGACCGAACGTGTGGATGCCGTCGACCTCGACGTGCTCGCGCCCCTCCCCGATGCGGCGGTCCCCGCGCTCGCGTTCTCTCCGATCGATCTCCGCAAGGTCGCAATGCACCCCGACGAGGAACACGTCGAAGTCCGCCAGCAGCTGTGACAACTCTTCGCGCCACGTCGGGAATTCGATGATGTGCTCCACGATCAGGTCGTTGCCCGCGCTCGCCAGGGCGGGCAGGCACCGGTGAAAGCCGTTGAAGAAGCGCGGCCGCATCTCGTACCACCACGAGAAGGGCCCCTCGTGGTCACGCCGCTCCGGGAGCATGCCGCTCGCCACGAATTTGTCGGACGAGACATGGAGGAACGGCTCATCGAGTGCGCGCTGCAGCGCCTTGGCCAGGGTCGATTTCCCGGAGCTGGAGGCCCCGCTGAGAAGGATGACGCGGCCCGGGCCTCGAGTCGGCGGGGTGGGTTCCATGCTCACACAATGGCAGACCGCTCCCGAGCCATGTCCTGTCGTGCGGCTGTGTATGGCCCGATCCGGCGGCGATACTCGCGCGGAGACGCGCCGGTGACCCGCTTGAACGCGTTGCTCAGCGCGCTCTCCGAGCCGTAGCCGACCGTACGGGCGATCATCGCCACCGTGTCGTCCCCACGCCGCAGGCGGTCGGTGGCCAGTTCGATCCGCCAGCCGGTCAGGTAGTCCAGCGGGCTCTGCCCGACGGTTCGCTTGAAGCGGGCAGCGAGCGTCGACCGGGACACCGCCGCGGACTCGGCCAGCTCGGCGACCGTCCAGGCGTGGGCCGGCCGGGCGTGCATGGCCCGCAGCGCCGGGGCCACGACCGGGTCGGTGAGCCCGGCCATCCAGCCGGACACCGTGCCCGGCCCGGCGACGGCCAGGTGCAGGCGCAGCAGGTGGATCAGCATGACCAGGGCGAGATGCTCGGTGACCAGCGTCGAGGCGAGCGACCGGTCACGCAGTTCGGCGTCGATCTGCTCGAGCGCCCAGCGCACGGTCGCGGCCTCGGCGGTGCGGCCGGGTACGTGGATCACCGGCGGCAGCACGTCGAGCAGCAGGTCGCGGGCCCGCTCGCCGAAGTCGAACCGGCCGCCGATGAGGACCACGTCCTCGCCGACCCCCACCCGGGCCACGCCGTCGGTGGCCGCCGCGAAGACCGGGCCGGCCGGGACCGGCCGCACCCCAGGACCGCTGGCCAGGGTGAAGGCGCGCGGCTGGGTGAGCAGGAAGCAGTCGCCCTCGGCCAGATCGATCGGCTCCGGTACGCCGTCGACGGTGAGCAGACAGCGGCCGCGGCGCACCGCCACGAACTTGACCGCCGGCGGCGGGCCGTACGACATCGCCCACTCGCCGCCGGCGACCAGCCTGACGGACAGGCGGCTGTTCGTGCCGACGAGGGCGAGGACGTCTTCGAGGGGATCGGCTTGCTGGACGCTCACTCAACTATGTTGGATCCTGAACCATTCCGAGTCCAAATCCTGGTCCCTACCGTTGCGGGTTATGACACGTATGGGCACCCCGTTCGACGCCAGGACCACGGCCGCCGAGATCCTCGCCGGCGTTGACCTCACCGGCCGGCGGATCATCGTCACCGGCGGCGCCTCCGGGATCGGCCTGGAGACCGTACGGGCGCTGCGGGGCGCGGGGGCCGAGGTCACCGTCGCGACCCGCAACCCCACGGGCGACCAGCGGGCCCTGGACCTGAGCGATCTCGGCTCGGTGCGCGCGTTCGTGGCCGGCTGGATCGGGCCGGTGCACGCGATCGTGGCGAACGCCGGGATCATGGCGTTGCCCACCCGTCAGGTCGCCGCCAACGGCTGGGAACTGCAGCTGGCGACGAACTTCCTCGGGCATTTCGCACTGATCACCGGCCTGCGGGAGAACCTGCGGCAGGCCGGGGACGCGCGGGTGGTCATGGTGAGTTCGGGCGCCCAGCTGCTGTCGCCGTTCGACTTCGACGATCCGCACTTCGAGCGCCGCCCGTACGAACCGTGGGTCGCGTACGCGCAGTCGAAGACGGCCGATGCGCTGCTCGCGGTCGGCGCCGCCCGGCGCTGGGCCGCCGACGGCATCACCGCGAACGCCTTCGAACCCGGCTACATCCACACCAACCTGCAGCGGCACCTCGACGACGACACCATGCGGGCGGCGGGCGCGATGGACGACGAGGGGAACCTGGTGACCCCGGACTACTACAAGACCCCGGAGCAGGGCGCCTCCACCTCGGTGCTGCTCGCCGCGTCCCCGCTGCTGGACGGCGTGACCGGCCGGTACTTCTCCTCGGACAACCAGGAGGCCGAGGAGGTGCCGGACGCGACCGCGGGCGTCGCCGCCTGGTCGGTGGACCCGGCCGCCGCGGACCGCCTCTGGGAGTACGCGCTCACAGCGGCAGCGGCCCACTGACCGCGGCCTCATCACCGACCTGTACCGCACGAAACCATGGAGCACCATTGATGACCACCGTGATGCTTGTCCACGGCGCCTGGCACCAGCCGACCACCTGGGCGAAGCTCGAGACCGAGTTGCACGCGCTCGGCCATGCCACGCACACCCCGGCGCTCCCGAGCGCCGGTGAACATCCCACCGCGGGCATGCACGACGACGCCGCCATGCTGGCCGCGGAACTGGCGTCGCTCGCCGGACCGGTCGTGCTGCTCGGCCACTCCTACGGGGGCATCCCGATCACCGAGGCCGCCGCCGGAGCCGGCAATGTCGACCGGCTGATCTACCTCGCCGCCTACATGCCGGACAAGGGACAGTCGATGTACACCCTCCACGGCATCCCCGATCCCGAAGACGCGGGCGGCCTGTTCCCGCTCGTCGACGAACCGCGTACCTCGCTCTACGGCGACCTGCCCGATGCGGAGGCCGAGCAGGCGGTGAGCAGGTTGGTGAACCAGACCGTCCGATCGTTCGCCGAGAAGGTCGACGCAGCCGCCTGGCGGGACATCCCGTCCACGTACATCATCACAGAGCAGGACAAAGCCATCCCTCCCGCGCTGCAGGAGCGGATGGCGGCCCGAGCGGCCGAGATCCACCGCCTGCCTGGCGGTCACTCTCCGTTCCTGTCCCAGCCACGCCGGCTGGCCGCCCTCATCGACGAAATCGTACGGCCGGCCTGAACGGCATCGATTCTCCGCAAGCCACCATCGCGGGCGCCGGGGCGGACCGGCCAGGTCAGGAAGGGCCAAGGAATACCAGGTGCGAGGCAGGCCGGGCGGTGACGGGCGCGGCGTCTTCTCCCCGTCCGGCAAGCGGTTCGTCACCGCCTGCCTGCCGCTGGAGAAGGCCGCCTGCGTGTGGGACGCGGCGACCGGCAAGGCCGTGACGAGACTTCCCATCGCCGGGGGCGCGCGTCCCACAACCCTCGGCTGGTACGACGAGAAGCCCCTGCTCATCTCCACCGCGGCCGGCATCGGGATCATGGACCTGACGGGCCGCGTGACCGAGACCCTGCTCAAGCTCGGCAAGAACTCCGAGATCTACCCGCACTTCAGCGCCACGTAGCCGTTCATCGCTCCCAGGAGTGGTCGATCGCAGCGTCCACAAGCTGTGGATCGACACCCGGAAACGAACCGTCACCGAACAGGATCCGCGCCGCCACGGCACGACCGGCACGACCACGCAGCACGGCCACCGCCGCCTCCGCCGCGGCGGGGGACCGGATACCGGCGAACACCCGGCGCAACAGCAGCCGGCCCCGGAATCGGGCCCGCAACGCGCCCCCGTCGTACAGGCTCAACCTGCGCTGATCGCCAGTACGCAGGTACCCGGCGGCGACCGCCGCGGCCAGTTCCGCCATGCGTAAACACGGATCCAACCCACCGGCCGTCAACGGCGACACCGCGCCCGCCGCGTCTCCGACGAGCAGCCCGGCGGGGCACGCCAACCGTCGCAGCACACCGCCGACCGGGATCGGGCCACCGCGGCGCTCGACCGGACCGGTCGGCGCCGCCCGGCCGGGCGCGTCCGCGGCGAAAGCGTCCAGCAGGTGACGGACACCGGTTCGCATCGCACCCGGATATCCCGCGACGCCGACATGCGCGTGCCGACCGTCGTCGATGACCCACCCCAGGTACCCCGGAGCGAGCCGAGGATCCAGCACGCAATGGAACGCCGGGGTGGTCGTGCCCGACGCGACCGGATGGACGATCTCGGCACCGACGAGAAAGCGCCGGTTGACATCGAGGCCGAGATCCCGCGCCACCCGGGAGCGGGCGCCGTCCGCGCCGACAATGAACCGAGCCCGCACCGGCTCCGCACCCGCGAACTGCACAAATCCCATCGACGCGCCGACATACCGCACGCCCAGGAAGACCCGCACCCCGGCCGACTCCGCCGCACGGCGCGCATGCTCGTAGACGGCCGCCATGTCAGCCACGCGATACTCGTCCCGCTCACTGGTCAGCCGGATCGGCGCCCGCCGCGACGGCGGATACAGCAGCACGTCCCTTACACCAGGCCCGAGCAGCTGGTCCGGCAGGTCGAAGTCATCAAGGGTACGACGCACGAAGATCCCGGTCGTACGGATGCCCGCCGACAGCGACCTGCGGCGGTCGACCACCATCACATCCAGCTCTCGCAGCGCGAGCAGCCGAGCCGTCCGCAGCCCGGCCAGTCCCGCCCCAACGACCAGTACATCCACTGTCCGCATATCCAGCGACGCTAGGGGCCATACCCCACCCACGGGACCATCTGCACGCGACCCGCCCAGTACCTCTACACCGTCACCACACTCACGCCCGTGGAAAGCCCCAGACAGGCCTCGACGGAGACCCCGGGCCTCCTGTGCAAAGTCCAGTAGGAGACTTCCAGCAGTGCAGGTGGACGAACGCCAGCTGCTACATCAGGCGCGGGACTCGCTGAACCAGCGCCCAGCCGAAGGCAGAAAGAGCAGGACTATGACGGCCCAAGCGAGTATGTGGGAGCCGAACACCGCTTCCCACGTCACTGTGGAGAAGAGAGCCAGGTCGAGGATGGCGGCGCCGATCAACAACAGGTGCACGGCGATGATTGCCCATCGTAAGTACGTTCGGCGGCTCGACCATCGGCTCAACAGCCACCCGAGAAGGGCGGTGCTTCCTGCGACGTAGATCAGGCCAGGCAGGATGCCCCACTGAAAGGTGGAGAAAAAGCCGGCCAGTGTGATCGCCAGGCCCACCAGACCAAAAGCCACTTCCAGCGTAATGATGAACTGAGCCGCTTTGAGAGTGCCCGGCATCCGGTGCGCCTTGACGCTGTTCGTCACAGCCCCATTCTGACGGGCAGGGCTACAGAGTGCCGGGTCCGTCGATGTCCGGCTCACCATTCGGACTCGCCCAACTCCGCTGGGCCGGATCATATGATCCACTTCATGCCGATCCCCCGAGCGGTCGCCGTGGTCGTCGACGGTACCCAAATCCTGGTCATCAAACGGTTCCTCCGACGCAGGCCAGGCGTCACCTGCGTCATGTGCGATGCCGGAGGCCGGCGGGGGTCGCAGTGTCCCGGACACCACTACGCGGTTCTTCCCGGGGGCCATGTGGAGGATGGCGAGTCGTCGGAGAGTGCGGCGGTCCGTGAACTCCACGAAGAGACGACTCTGACCGGAAAGATCGACCGGTTGCTCTTCACCAGCTCACACAATGGCCGGCCCGCCTTCTACTACCTCATGCGCGACGTCGACGGCGTACCGTCGCTCTCCGGCGAGGAGGCTGTGGAGCACGGGCCGGACAACAGCTTCGAGCTCAGATGGGCGACGGTCGCCGAGTTCGAGCAGCTGAACCTGTATCCCGCGGATGTGCGTGGACCGCTCGCGGAGCTGCTGCGCGGCTGACCCTTGCTCCGAGCCAGGCGCGCTTCGAGCGCCAGCTTCTCGGCCGAAGCCACTTGCCGCACTTGGCGCTTGGTCATGCGGAACGTCGACGACCACCAGCTCGCGTTGCCATGCGATGCTTCCCGACCGCTACGCCCGTTATGAGGTCCTGACTTCGACCATCGCGGCCGGCCAGCCGCCCTGGTCGCCGATCTCGCGCGGGGCTTCACTCCTATCCCGCGCTTCTCCGCGTGGCGGAGCGGGCCACCGGCGTCGGCCGAGCGCGCCACATCCCGCAACGTGAGCACATCCTCCATTCGCTATTCGCGGTCCAGTAGGACTCGCTGTGCACCGGCTCGATGTTCTCCACCCGAATCGGCGTGGTCGGCAGCACGGTGGCCGGATCGGCGCCGAACCCGGCCGCCGCATCGTACGGCACCACCCGGCGCAGTCTGCGCGCGGCCGTGGCGAAACCCTCGACCCCCGTGCCCGCGACCCTGAACTTCGGCGTGGCTGAGCCCCCACGATCCTCCATGCCCCAGGTTCTCGCTCGGTTTCCGCTTGAGCTGCGAGAACTTCGATGCCTTCGCGGATGTAGCGCTAGGCGGTGGCCCGGGAGATGCGAGGGTCGCGCCCGAGCTTGGGAACGTCGTGCTCGCCGCGGAACCAGCGCAGCACCATGACCGCCTGCCGGAACGCGTTCAAGGCTCGGCTGCCTTGCGGGATGCCACGCAGTCGGCGTTCTTCGTGCAGGAGTCGTGCGACGTACTGAACGAGTGCGCGGGAGACGTCGAGCGTGGCACGATGAGCAATCACGTGGAACCTTCGGGCTGGCTGAGATGCTTGTGGTGAGAGCTCTTCTACCGGGGGCTCCACGTCTGTTTCCGACTTCGGTGACTCCTCCCGAAAGGCCCGGAACGCCACGGACAGCGGCCAAGAAACTCCACCTCAATGCTCGCGCGGCGCCGGGGTGTTGGTGAACACGGCGATGTCACGGTCAAAACAGACGATGACGTGTCCATCTACGCTGATTGCCACCTCTGTTACGGGTTTGGGGAAGTGCAAGTCCGGTCCGATTTGCCTGCGGGTGGTGAGGTTCCACACGCGTACCGTCTGATAACTGGTGGTCACAGCTATGGGTTGACCGTCCACTGTGGCGGCAGCGACGGCTCCGGTGGCTCTGGTGGGAAGTTCACCGAGGGCGTTGCCCGTGGCCAGGTCCCATATCTTCACGGGGTCTGAGCTGTTGCGGCTAGCGGTGATCGCGGCCGGCCGATCGCCGATGGTGGTGACGGCGAGGTTTTGCACGGATTCGCCGTGCCGATCGGCGGCGGAGGTCGTGGTCGACCGGTTGGTGGTGAGGTCGAGCACCTTGAGGGTGCCGTCTTGGGTGACGGTCAGGGCGACTGGTCGGCCGTTGAGGGTGGTGGCGCCGACTGCGCCCGTCCAGCGCCGCCGGCCGGCGCGGGATGCATCGATCTCTTCGCCTGTGTTCAGGTTCCACATGCGGATCGTTTCGTCGTAGCTGCCGGTCACGGCCACCGGCTGCCCATCGAACTCCACTACGGCAGCCATGCAGACAGCGTCGGTGTGACCGGTGAACGGCCCGCCTGTCTGCGTCCCCGAGCGGAGATCCCATATGCGGACGGCCTTGTCGGAGCTGCCGGTGACCGCCGCCGGTTGGCCGCCGACAAGCGCGGTGGCAACCGCGGTAACCATGTCGGTGTGACCGGTGAGCGGATCACCGACCTGCTCGCCGGTAGGCAAATCCCACACCCGGACGGTCTTGTCGTAGCTGCCGGTCACGGCAACGGAACGTCCGTCAAGCACCGTGGTGGCGACGGCGGAGACATAGCCGGTGTGGCGGTTGGGGGATTCATCGACTCGCCGCCCTGACGACAGGTCCCACATCCGTACCGTGTAATCGTCGCTGGCGGAGACGGCCACCGGCCGCCCATCCACCACCGTCGTCGCAATCGCCCGAACGTGATCGGTGTGCCCGGTGAGCGACTTGCCGATCTGCTGGCGTGACTCCAAATCCCAGATCCGTACAGTTCCGTCGATGCCGCCGGTAACGGCCACCGGCCGCCCGTCCAGAACCGTGGTCGCAATCGCCTTCACAAAGCCGGTGTCGCCACTGAACGGTTTGCCCATCTGCTGGCCTGAGCTCAGATCCCACAAGCGTAGAGTTCCGTCGTCCGCACCGCTGGAAATTGCCACCGGCTGCCCGTTCACCACCGTGGTCACAACCAGCTCAACGTAGTACGTGTGGCCCCTCAGCGGTTTGCCGATCCGCCGGCCCCGCTTTAGATCCCACATACGTAAGGTGCGGTCGTGGCCGCCGGAGATGGCCACCGATCGTCCATCCATCTCCGTGGTCGCAATCGCTGTGACCCAATTGGTGTGACCTCTGAACGGCTCGCCGATCTGCTCGCCTGATCTCAGATCCCACATGCGTACAGTTTTGTCGTGGCCGCCGGAAACTCCCACCGGCCGCCCGTCGATCATCGTGGTCGCAACCGCTTTGACCCAATCGGTGTGACCTCTGAACGGCTCGCCGACTTGCTGACCGGACATCAGATCACACACCCGTACGATTCCGGTGTTGCCACCGGCGAAGACCGCCACCGGCCGCCCATCCATCACCGTGGTCGCAAGCGACTCCACGTAGTCGTAGTCGCCGCGACCGGTGAACGGTTGAGCGATCTGCTGACCTGACGTCAGGTCCCACAGGCGTAGGGTCCGATCGCGACCCCCGGAGACCGCCACCGGCCGCCCGTCCACGACTGCGGTCGCAAGCGCCCACACCCGATCGGTGTGGGCGGTTCGTGGCACCCCGACCGGCTCGCCGAACGCCAGGTCACTCGCCGGCCGACTGGTCCACGCCAACGTCCACCGGGAATTCTTCGTGAACGGAATGCGGGCCGCGCCCGATCGAGAAGAAGACATGGCGGGCATGCTAGCCGCCACCCCTGACAAAGATCAGCGGAGGAAGCGCACGCCTTAGCCACACCGGCTTGTCCCGGTGCCGGCCGCGATGAGGTGATCGGGCGGCAGCACGCCGCCGCCACCTGCTGCCACAGCGGACCCGCTGATCCGACGCTCATGCGGGCGGACGAAGCTCGCGTTCCGGTAATGGCCACGCACATGCGTCGTTGTCTACGCGGTGTTGGTCGGCGACCTCAGACGGGGCGAACGCAGGCGCACTGGCCTGCCGCGAGTGTGCCCTCCGCAGCCTCTGCGGCTTCCCGCGTGGCGACTTCGGTCCTGGCGGAAGCAACCACCGCTCCGGCCTCGGCCTTCCTGATGCGTGGCTGGACCGCCGCTGCCGTACGCCCTCCGGCCTCGACCTTCTCGTCGCGCGGCCAGACCGCCAGCGCCGTGACAGCTCCGATTGCCGCCAGGCCCGCCAGCACGGTCCAGGTGGTCGTGAAGCCCGCGTGTGTGGCGACCCATCCCGCGATGGGATAGGTGACCAGCCAGGCCAGGTGGGACAGCGAGAACTGGGCGGCGAAGACCTCGGGAATTGCGGTGGGATCGACCGCCCGGCGAAGCACCCGCCCGGTCGGCGTGACGATCAGCGCCATCCCGCCGCCGACCGCCGCCCAGATCACCCCGGTCGGCAGTGATGCGGCGATGCTCACCGCGGACATCGTGACCGCCGCGCCCACCGCGAATAGCAGCACGGCGGCACCGATCAGCATCACGAACCGGTCCGCCACCCGGTCCAGGACACGCGGGAGGACGAGGGCCACCAGCAGCGTCCCCGTTCCGGACGCGGCGAGCACCCAGGCCACGTCGGATTGGGCTCCGCCGAGAACGTCGCGGACGTAGTTCACGGTGTTGACGACCACGATGGAGCCGACGGCGGCGACCACGAGGTTCAGTGCCATGACGCCGCGCAGACTCGGGGTGGCCGCGAAAGTGCGGATCCCCGCCACGGCCCGGTCCCAGGCCTTCGTGTGCGAACTGGGGCGCGCGTTGGGGATGCGTGTGGACAGGACCAGCAGCGCGGACACGGCGAACCCGACGGAGGTGCCGAGGAACAGCAGGTTGAACGACATGAAGGTGAGCGCCACAGCCGCGAGCACCGGGCTCAACAGGCTCTCCATGGTGTAGGCGACCTGCGATGCGGACAGGGCGCGGGTGTAGTCCGCCTCCTTGGTCACGATGTCGGGGATGACCGCCTGAAACGTCGGGGTGAATGCCGCTGACGCGGTCTGAAGAACCCCGATCAGGACGTAGATGTGCCACACCTCGGTGACGAACGGCAGCGCGATCACCACCAGAGCGCGCACCACATCGAGGATCGTGAGAAACCAACGTCTGGGCAGCCGATCGACGTACGCGGCCGCGAGCGGTGCGACAACCACGTACGCGACCATCTTGATCGTCAGCGCGGTGGCGAGAACCGCACCGGCACGCGGACCTGCGAGCTCGTACGCGAGCAGCCCCAGCGCGACGGTAGCCAAACCGGTACCGAACAACGCGATGACTTGAGCGCTGAACAGCCGCCGGTAGTCGCGAATCGCGAACAATCCCATGTCCGTCTCCTCCCGGGCAACCGCAGTCACCACCAAGCACCGAATCAGATACCCCTTGGGGGTATCAGCCTCGGGAGTGTTTTATACTAGGTGGGGGTATATGTCAACGGAGGGCCAGGGGCGGGACGCCTGCTACAAGGCGGGAGAGAGCCTCGTCGATTCACCACGGCACGCATGCCACCGTGTCTCGACATCCGTCCGCTCCGGAGCGCAACTCCGAGATCGGGCGATTCATTGCCGGCTACGTCAATGTGGACTACCCCGGCGAACTGGTCTGGCAGGTCACGGTCATAGACGCTGACCCCTCCGCAGCCCTGGCCCCGCTCACCGCTCAGGGGACAGTGACTTCAGCGGAAGTCGGAAATCCGCCTCCTTGAGCGCCGCTCGTGGGCACCCCGGGCGAGGTCGGCCACCGGCGATCGCGACCCCGTGCACCAGTTCGGGCGTCAACTGGAAGTGCGGCACGCCGCGCTTCGGACGTGGCTCGGTCCATCCACGGTGACCCGCGATGATCCCGACGCCCAGGCAGGTCATCTCGATCTCCTGCCGCATGCAGGAAATCCTCCCGTTGAGCACATCCCACGGCAGGGGAGACCGTGCCCATACGAGGGTGTCCGGGTCCACATCAGCGCCTGTACTGCGTCACGCATGGTCGCCGACCACATCCCCAGCAGTTGCCCCCGCTTGGTGTCGGTCAGCCCCGCCAGCACCTTGGCGGTCGTGTAGACCAACGAGATCACCAAGCGCGACTCGCGCTGAAACGGCTACAAGGTGCACCTCACCGAGACCTGCGGCACCGACGCCCCGCATCCGATCACCTACGTGATCACCGCGCCGTCGCCCGGCAGCGACTACGTCGCGGGACGGTGCTGCGGGCGATCGGCGATTCACGTCCATGCGGTCGACGTACCGTGTCAGACCGGTGGTGCCAGGCGTTTTGACGCCCGCTCTTGGCACGTCATACGCCCGCGGCGTCCTCGGCCTCCCAGCGCAGCAGGTCGCCCGGCTGGCACTGGAGCACCTCGCAGAGCGCGGCGAGCGTCGTGAAGCGCACCGCCTTGGCGCGGCCGTTCTTGAGTACCGCCAGGTTGGCGGGCGTGATCCCTACGCGGTCCGCGAGCTCGCCCACGGACATCTTCCGCCTGGCCAGCATCACGTCGATGTCGACGGTGATCGGCATCAGATCACCTCGTCCAACTCGGCCTGCATCTGCGTCGCTTCGACGTCGCGCGCGACGGCCTGGGCGAGCAGCATCCGCAGCACGAACACGATGAGCGCGACCCCCAGGATGGCCACGCCAATCCCGCCCATGATGACGGTGACACCCGGGTCTTCCCGCTGGCCCGGCGCGTTGAGGGCCGTGACCGCGAACCACAGGAGGGCGGCCGCCACGATCGCGCCGATCACGGCGTCCACGTACCGGAAGGCGGCGTGGGAGAACACGGTTCCGCGTCGCACCATGGTCACCAACCGCCACACGCTGACCATGGCGACCTGGCCCGACACCATGCCCAGGATCGTGATGATGCGCAGCGCGGTCAGCGGGAGCGACCCGTCCTCCGGGTCGTTCCCGCTGACCAACACCCACACCATCGATGCCTGTACGAGCACGGTGCCGGCGAGCACCACGACGAGCACGACGCGCAGTGCACGCACTGCCAGCTTTCCCATATCCCATCCTTCCATCGAATTGCGATGAGAATCTATCGAATTTCGATAGGCAAGGCAAGAGCCGGGGCGGAGGGTGGGCGGCGGTTTCGCACCGTGACGGCCACGCGCTGTGGTCCTACTTCCGGCCCTTGTCCCCTGTCCGTGATCATCCCTTCCGATCACGGCAGTCGATCACCGTAGAGCTCGGGGGCGAGCTCCGCGATGCTGAGCCGCTCTGGGGTACGCCGACAAGACGGGACAAGGCGGTCGGACGCAACAACTTTGGGCAAAGAATCTTCATCTAACGCGCCGTGGACGCACTGAGCGCGGGGGATCCGCAGCACATCGGGGATTACTGGTTGGCTGGACGCCTCGGCTCGGGCGGCCAGGGAGTCGTGTACGAGGCCTACGACCCCGAGGGACGCAGGGTCGCCATCAAGGTGCTGCACGCGTCGGACAACAACGGCAGCCGCGACCGCTTCGCCAAGGAGGCGACCGCGGCCGGCAGGGTGGCCTCGTTCTGCACGGCCCGGGTGCTCGCCGCCGACCTCGAGGCGAGCAAGCCGTACATCGTCTCGGAGTACGTCGCGGGACCGAGCCTGCGCAAGGCCGTGATGGAGGGGCGCAGGTTCACCGAGGACGATCTCCACCGGCTGGCGACGGCGATCGCCACCGCGCTGACCGCGATCCACGACGCGGGCGTCATCCACCGCGACCTGAAGCCGGACAACGTGCTGCTCGGCCCGGACGGCCCGCGCGTGATCGACTTCGGCATCGCCCGCACCATGGACATGTCGCTGACGAAAACGGGCGAGGTCTCGGGCACGCCCAGCTACATGGCGCCCGAGGTGTTCGTCGGGGAGCGCGCGGGGGCACCCGCCGACGTGTTCGCGTGGGGTGCCGTCATGGTGTTCGCCGCCACGGGGCAGGACCCGTTCAAGGCGGACACCCTGGGCGGCATGATGCACCAAGTGCTGTCCTCCGCACCGGATCTGCGGGGGTTGCCGCCGCGGCTGGCCCCGCTGGTGGCGGCCGCGATGGCGAAGGATCCCGCCGCCAGGCCCGCGGCACGCGACCTGCTGCTCGCGCTGGTCAGCGGCAACGCCGCCGACACCAGGGGCCTGCTGGCCGCGGGCAGCCGCTCGGCGCAGGGCGTGCACGGGCTCGACCAGGGTGATCCCGAGCTGGGGACGATCGCGGAGGACGCCTACACGGCGCTCACGCCAGAGGAGCGCGAGCTGGCCGCCGCGGTGTTCCTGCGGATGGTGACCGTGGGCGAGGACGGGTACGAGAGCGGGCGGTGGGCCTCGCGCGAGGAGCTGTACGGCGGGCGCCCAGAGCGCGAGGCGGCGGCGGTCGAGCGGATCCTGCGGGCGTTCTCGTACGTGGTGACCACGAAGGACACCTCGGTCTCGCTGTCCAGGCCCGCGCTGCTGAGGGCCTGGCCGCGGTTACGCATGTGGGTCGACGCCGACCGCGACGGCCTGGCCGTACTGGGCCAGATCTCCGCGGCGGCACGGCACTGGTCCGACAACGGCAGACGGGACGGCGACCTGCTCCAGGGCAGCCGTCTGGAGCAGGTGCTCAGCTGGGCGGCGACCGGCCGCCGTCACGTGACGCTCACCCCCGCCGAGCGGGACTTCCTGCGGGCAGGCACCGAACTGACCAGAAAGCGGACCCGTCGCAGGACGCTGACCACGATCGCGCTGGCCGGGCTGCTGGTCGTGGCCATGGTCGCCGGAGGGCTGGCCGTCTATCAGCGGCAGCAGGCCACCGAACAGCGTGACATCCTCACCGCCAAGCAGGTGGCGACGGAGGCCGACCGGATGCGCACGACCGACCCGGTCAAGGCGATGCTGCTGAGTGTGGCCGCCTGGCGGGTCTCACCGCAGTTGGAGACCCGATCCAGTCTCATCGCCTCCCTGCAGCAGCAGGAGGCGGCGGTCTTCCGCGATCCCCTGGTCAAAGGCCTTGCCCATCGCGCCCTCAGTCATGACGGCCGCACACTCGTCAGCGTCAGCGAAGCCGGCGTGAACGTCTACGACGTCCGCACCGGCAAGCGCACCGGTGGCTGGGCCGGGCTGAGGCTGAAGGACGGGACTCCCCAGGACCCGGCGCTCAACAAGAGCGGCCGCCTGCTCGCCCTGACCATCGGTTCAGAGCTCGGCGTCTGGGACCTCACCTCGGGCAAGCAACTGGTGCGGCGCTCCCTGTCGGAACGCGGCGGGTTCAGCGCGATCTGGGGTGAGCACGAGTCGATCCTCACCGTGATGCGCCAAGGCGAAATCGTCTACCTGCTGGACGTGGCGACCGGCAAGCAGTTCGGCAAGACTCCCTACACGGACGGCAGCATGGTCCCGTCGCAGCCTCCGCTCGTCGATCCGACAGGCAAACACCTGCTGATGACGGGTGGGCGCTTCGACGAGCTGACGCTGCCGGGATGGACCCCGGAACGGCGCCTGGCGCCCTGCCGAACTCACTCGGACGTGGCGGCTTTCACCCCGGACGGCAAGACCATCGCCTGCGCGAACGCCACGATCGCGCTCGTCGACGCGGCGACCGGTCGTGAGCACAAACTGGGCGATGAAGACTGGGCCTGCGACATCTGCACGAAGTCCGGGGCCAAGCTGCGCTTCAGCCAGGACGGCGACTACCTGGCCGCCTTCGCCGAACGCGAGCTGCGCGTGTGGAAGGTCGCCGATCGCAAGCAGATCCTCACCTACGGGGCCGAGGACGAGCTGACCGACCTTCGGTTCGACCCCGACGGCAGGACCCTGCGCTACCTCTACGACAACATGGTCATCAGCCTCGACCTGTCGCCGAGAGCCGGCACCACCCATGTCCGGAAGGGAGTGGCGAAACTCAGTCCCGGAGGACGGTGGGTGGCGATGGAGGATCCCGATCAGAACCGCCTCGGGCTCTGGGACCTGCGCAGCCGCAAGGAGGTGGCGACGTTCCCGCTCGGCGAATTCGGGGCATGGGGATTCGACCGGACCGGCACACGCATGCTCATCGCGGACTTCACGAGCGTGCGGCTGATCGACCTCGCGACACGCAAGAAGCTCTGGCAGATCTCCACGCCGCACACGAACACGAACAACCCCGAGCGTGCCGACTTCAGCCAGGACGGCAAGACGATCGCGCTCACGCTCCAGCCATCTACCCAGGAGGGCAGCTTCCGGCTACTCGTGCTGGACACCGCCGGTGGGCGCGTCCTGCGCACGTTCAGCTCGCAGATCGACGGCGGCCCGTACACGCCGGACGGACGCCTCGCCTCGACTTTCGGAAGGTTCATCGACCTCACCACCGGCAGGCCGGTCGACGCGGCCTTCGATGTCGTACGCGGTGCCTCGGCAGTGGCCGTCAGCGGCCAGGGGCGGCTGGCGTTCAGCGCCGGCCCGGCCGGCCGCATCGCGATGTGGAAGGTCCAGGGGCCGGCCCAGATCACGCCGGTCCTACGCGGGACGACGGGTGAGATCGCGGAACTGGCCTTCTCCCAGAAGGGCGATCTGCTCGCCAGCGTGACCGCGGACGGCATCCTCCAGGTCTGGGACGTCAACGCCATGCGGCGGCTCGGCGGCGCGTTCAACCTGCACGGCTTCCAGATCACCTCGCTCGCCTTCAGCCCGGACGACTCCACCCTCTACGCCGCCGACTGGGGTTCCGTCTACAAGATCCCGATCGGTGCCGAGCGGATCGTCCAGGACGTGTGCCGCCGTGCCGGGCACACGCTCTCCCCGGCCGACTGGGCCTCCTTTCTCAAGGACGTGCCCTACCGCGACATCTGCCCGACCAGGCAGCCCTAGTGAGCAGGTGGCACTGGTGCACCTGCCTGGCGATGGAGCACGGTGAGTTCTGCTGCTCCGGCAACTCTCACGTCAAGCCGCTCATGCAGATCATCGACGATAAGGGAGCCTTCCATGGCAGGGTCGGCGCGGAAGCCTCCCTCTCGACCGGCTCCCGGGCGGCGGACATGATGGCGGTGTTCCGCATCACCGACTTCCGCTGACCGGCCGGGCCCTGAGCGGCAAGCTGTCCCGAGTTCTGCGCCGCGCCTTGAGCTGCGAGCCGACGAGGGAAACCGAACCCCTGACCTTCTGTTTCAAGGGACTTCGAGACTGTCCACGGGCGTCCAGCGCTGTCACGAGTGCCTGCTCAAGGTCTCTCACCTTGTCTGCAGGGCTTGCGCGCCTGGGATGGCCACCTCTGCCGGCCCTGACCCGAAAATACGAGAGCGGAGGCAAGGAATACTCCGCCCGCCTTCAGCAAAGACTATTACCACTTGGGATCCGATCTGCACAGGATTGTTATAAGACATCCCTTATCTCGCCAACCCCACTCTCTTACTCTTTTCCCTGCTATATCCCCCCAAGCAAGGACCCTGATGAAACTTTTCTTCGCAGGCCTCATGGCAACGGCCGCGGCCGTGTGCGCGGTGGCCGTACCCGCTCAAGCGACATCCGTCGCATCCGTGCAGGCCGCTCCGGTGAACCCGGTGAAAGCCCTGAAGGCCCAACTGGTCCCGGGCAAAGGCGTAAAGATCACCGAATCAAGCGGCATCACTCTCGATTTCACCGCCGACGACCAGGCTATGCAGGTACAGGTGAACACCAACACGGTCGGCACCCTGGCTTTCGGCAAAGGCAACGTAGCGGCTGCCGACCTCCGTGTCCGCATGTCCTCACGCCAGAAAAAGCCCAACCCTCCCTACCGGGTCATCGCTGAGGGCAGAAACGCCTACGTGACCAACGCCGGCATCGCCAAGGCGCTGCCTTCCGGTCTTTCCTGGATCCAGTCGAAGGCCAGTGGGCGCGACAACGCTCTCCTCAACGTGGGCGTCACTCCGGCAGAACTGCAGTTCATGCTGGACAACGCATCAGAAGTAGCGACCGGCCAATATCAAGGCACCGCCACACTCGCCGAATTCCGGCACGACAAGTCCGCAGGGGAAGGCAACGTCGAGTTCCACCTGTACTTCGATGAACACAACCAGCTCACCCGCACGGTCGTCGACACGACGACCTTCCCGGACGACGACACCACGGCCTATGACCAGATGGCCTTCCACACCGACACCAAGTATTCGGGCTGGGGCGCCAAGGTGAAGATCGCCGCACCGGCGGCCAGCAAGGTCATCAGCGAGAAGAAACTCAACGCTAAGACCCGCAAGGCCGTCATAAAGGCCGGCTATCCGGAGAGCGGCCCCTTCTAACCTGCACGTCGGCGGGCAACGCGTACATCTTTCCCACCTGAGCGGCGTCCCCTTCAGAGGGGCAGGGGACCCAATCAGGAGGCCGTCCGTGGCTGAGATGGCCGGGGCAAGAATTGAAGCAGGGCGTTCACCGGCACGTAGAAGCTGCGGCCGGCACGGCACTCGATCACATCGTTGAGCACATCACTGCGCGCAATCCGACCAAAGGGAGTGCGCCCTACTCGACGTCAAGAGCTCGGCTGCACTGCTGACCGTCTACGCCGTCGCCCGCGACGCCACCGGCGAGCCCTCCACAGACGCGCTTGCGACGTGGCAGGGGAACAAGGTCACCTGAGCCTTCGATCGCCCCCAACCACCTACGGCGACCAACCACCGCATGGCGGTCGTAGGGGGAACATCGGAAAATCTCAGCGACTCACCCGTTCAGGTCTTCCTGCGATGTCGGCGGCAGCCCCAACACCTCCTCAACAGCCTGAATGATGATCTCGGGTTGCTCGAGTGGAATCTGGTGACCGGCATGCTCGGCGACCATCACCTGCCCGTGCGGGGACTGGTCGGCCAGAGCGCGATGATCGGCGTTCAGATGCTCCAGATGCGCTTTGGGCATCCGCGGCCGCCTGCCTGCCGTGATCACACGGATGGGCACAGGTGGCAACCCGCTCTCCTGACGCGCCTGGGCGACCTCACGCATGGCGTTCTGCATCCCGGTCAGGGTGACGGCCAGTTCGCGCAGTGGCCGCGCGTGGGTGCCGCCGAACATCGCACGCAGGCGCAGCAGCCGTGGGGCTAGGAGGAACGACAGGTCGCGTACGAGCGCCGAGCCCGGCGGGGTTCCGCTGGCGGTCGGATCCACGAAGACCAGCCCCGCCACATCACCAGGATGGCGGGCGGCGTAAAGCTGGGTGACGAGCCCACCGTATGACCAGCCCACGAATACCGCTGGCAGTTCAAGGTGCAGGGCGCGAAGAAGCCGACGCAGGTCGTCGGCCATCTCGGTGACGGTACAGGCCTGCGATCCACCGGAACGGCCGACGCCGGCCCGATCGTAAGTCACCACAGTGACACGCTCGGCCAACGCGCGCTCCAATTCTTCCCCCCAGACGCCCACGCCCTGGCCTGAGCCGCCGCTGTCGAGAACCGCTGTGGGGCCTTTCCCGCGGACCTGTGCGCATAGCGCGTGATCACCTACGTCGACCATCACCGGCGTCGGTACATCGTCGTTTCCGGGTTTCTCATCCCATCCCATGGCGTCAACTTAGATTGACCAGCATATTAGCGTCAACTATTGTTGACGATTGAGTTCGGAGTGAGTGTCCTGGAGTCATGCGGTGGCGTAGCGGTGGTCGGCGCGCTTGTTGGGCTGCGGCATGGCGGGCGTGCGGCGATGCCCCGCGCGGCGCCCGCGCCGTGACCGGCCCCCAGGCCGCAGCGCGGCGCGGCGCGGGGACGCCGGCGCACGGGCTGATGTTCCCGACAGCCTTCGCCAACCCGTCCGACCCGGAAACCTTCTCGCACCTGTTCTCCCGCCTGGCCAAGAAGACGGGCCTCGGCCACTGGCACCCGCACGAACTCCGCCACTCCAGCGCCTCGCTCATGCTCGCTCAGGGAACCCCGCTCCACGCCGTCTCCGAAGTCCTCGGCCACGCCAGCATCGCGATCACCAAGAACGTCTACGGACACCTGCTGGAGGGCCACCGCCGCGCCGCCACCTCCAGCGCTCTCCTGGGGAAACAGCCCCCGGTGGCTCCCAGGGTGGCTCCCAAAGACGCCGAAGACACCGGTTGAAGATCAGAAAACGAAAGGCCCCTGATGGCTTAATACCTGTTCAGGGGCCTTTCAGTTGCAGAGCCGACGAGGGGAATCGAACCCCTGACCTTCTGTTTACAAGACAGATGCTCTGCCGATTGAGCTACGTCGGCGCGGCCTACCAGTGTAGACGCTAGAGGCGCCTGTGACGAGCGACTTCGTACAGCGCCACTCCGGCCGCCACTCCCGCGTTGAGCGACTCGGCGGCCGCCTGCATCGGGATCCGGGTCACCACGTCGCACTGCTCCCGGACCAGCCGCGAAAGGCCCTTGCCCTCCGAGCCCACGACCACCACCAGCGGCTCGGCGAGCAGGTCGACGTCGCCGATGTCGGTCTCGCCGGCGCCGTCGAGGCCGATGACGAACAGGCCCGCTTCGCGGTACTCCCGCAGCGCCGCCGTCAAGTTGGCCGCGCGGGCCACGCGCATGGTGGCGAGGGTGCCCGCGGAGGTCTTCCAGGCCCCGCCCGTGACCCCGGCCGAGCGGCGGGAGGGGATGAGGAGGCCGTGGGCGCCGAAGGCGGTGGCCGAGCGGGCGATGGCGCCGAGGTTGCGCGGGTCGGTGACCGAGTCGAGGGCCACGATCAACGGGACCTCGGCGGCGTCCTGCGCGAGCTCCACGAGGTCGGACGGGTGCGCGTAGTCGTACGCCGGGATCTGGAGCGCGATGCCCTGGTGGACGACGCCCTCCGACAGGCGGTCGAGCTTGTCGCGGGAGACTTCGAGCAGGGCGATCCCGCGCTCGGCCGCGATCCTGATGGAGTCGCGTACGCGATCGTCGTTGTCGATGCGCTGAGCGACGTAGAGGGCGTTGGACGGGACGCCCGCCTGCAGGGCCTCGAGTACGGGGTTGCGGCCGCCGATGTACTCGGGCGCGTCCTCGGAGCGCCGCTGCCGCGCCGGAGCGGGACGTCGGGCGCCGCCGCGATCCTCGCGGGCGATGCGCTCTGTACGGGCCTTGTCCTTGTACCAATGCCGCATTTCGGCAGGCGGGGTCGCGCCCTTGCCCTCCAGCGACCGGCGGCCCTGCCCTCCGGCGCCTTTGGACGGGCCCTTCTTCTTCGCGGGCCTGCCCGAAGCCCTACCGCCTGCTGCCATGCCAATAAGGGTACTCGGGCCGCCGGGCGCCTTATCCCACGCCGGGAACGGCGCGTTCCTCCGGGGCCGGGATGCGGAAGATTCCGTACAGAGCACCCAGCGCCGCCGGGTCGCCGGACGCCTCCGCGCGACGCTCCTTGACCGCCTCCGCGAACGTCGTACGCCCGGCCGCCATGTCCACCAGCACCTCGTCGTCGGTCTCGATGACGGCGTCCGGACGCTGCGCCGGACCGTGCTGGGTGTCGATCGTCCCGTCCTGGACCAGGGCATGGAAGACCTCGTCCCCCACCCGGAACTCGTACATCGCCCGTACCCCCCGCGCCGCCTCCGCGTCGAAGCAGGCCCTCAGCCCCAGAACCGCCCATCCGCCGTGGAACGCCTCGCCCTCCCGGCGTTCGCCCATGGCCCATTTCATGCCCCAGCGCGCCATAGCGAGCACGGCGGGGGCGAGTTCGGCGCCGGCCTCCGTGAGCGTGTACGCGGGCGTACGGGCGGGCGCCGGGAGCGTGACCTTCCGCACCAGTCCTTCACGTTCGAGATGCTTCAGGCGCGCGGCCAGCAGGCCCGTACCGAGCCCGCGGAGGCTGTTCTGGAAGTCGGAGAAGCGCTTGGGGCCGGTCAGCAGGTCACGCACGATGAGCAGCGTCCAGCGCTCCCCTACGAGGTCGAGCGTCCGCGCTGTGGCGCAGAACTGGTTGTACGTCCGATCCACTTCATCAGCTTAATCTCGGGCTTCCCCTTTTCGAACCCTCGACTACGTCGACGAGTAGTTGGGTGAGTGGTTCCGGATGTTCGAGCATCACGTCGTGCGGGCCGTCGATCGCGAGCGTCCGGTAGCCGACCGACTTGGCGAACTGCTCGAACGGAAAGGTCTGGGGGCGGCAGAAGATGCCTGTCCCGGGGATTAGGTCGACCGCCCTGCCGAGGCGCGTCGTGTCCGTGAACGTACGCAGCGGGTGCGGGCGCAGCCTCTCTCGGAGCCAGGCCGCGTCGTCGAGGTCGGTGATGCCGAAGAGCTCCGGCGCGGGGGCGGGGATCAGCCCGCCGTCAGCGGAGGCGCGGATGGCCTGTACGAAGGCGTCGGGGGCGAGGGTGAACATGCCGGCGCCGTTCGGGCCTGCCCAGCCGTCCACGAGCACGACATGGTGTACGCGTTCCGGCCGGAGGTCGGCCGCCTGGCGTACCACCAGGCCCGCATAGCTGTGTCCGACGAGCACCGTACGGTCGTCCTCGGGTGCGGTGTCCAGGGCGGTGAGCACCTGTTCGACGTGGTCGTGCAGGCCGGTGTCAGGGGCGTGGGGCAGGTCCGGGGTGATCGTGCGGGCGCCGGATCGTTCCAGGAGAGGTACGACGCGGTCCCAGGCCCATGGCCCGTGCCAGGCGCCCGGTACCAGGACGAACGTGGTCATCTCTCCCCCATCCTGGGCATCACCTGCGCGGCGAACTCCTCCATGGCCGCCCGATGATCGTCCACGGCCAGCCTGATCACCACATGCCGGGCACCTGCCTCGATGTAACCGTTCAGCCAGTTCGCGGCCTCTTCTGGGGTGCCGGCGAACATGGCCTGGATGCTCTCGACGAACTCGAGCGGCGCGTTGTAGTAGCGCTCGATGCTGGTGCGGAGGCGGTGACGGGCGCGTTCGGGGTCCTCGTCCAGGCAGATGGTGGCGTACAGGGCCGGGGTGAAGGGGTGGGCCGCCGAGACTCTGGGGGATCCGGGCTCGCGCCTGCCGTCCGTGGGCGGTGCTTCGGGGGTGCCGGCTGTCGACGAGGCCCCGGAGGCTGCCCACGAGACTTCGGGGGTACTGGCTGTGGATGAGGCTGCCGACGAGGCTTCCGGGGTGCCGGCTGTGGATGAGGCGTGGGGCGTGCCGACCGACGTCAGCGCGTTCAGGTCCTCCGTGTAGGCCTTCTGCGTCGGCGGGTACGGCAGCCAGCCGTCGGCCAGGCGGGCCGCCCGCCGCAGTGCCCGTTCACCGCTGCCCGGCAGCCATATCGGCGGCCCACCGGCCTGTACGGGTTTGGGGTCGAGCGTCACATCGTGGAACGTGAAATGCCCGCCCTGGTGAGAGATCGTTTCGCCGGCCCAAAGGCGTCGCATGATGTCGATCGACTCCTCCATGCGGCTGATCCGGCGCTTGAAGCCGACTCCGATCGCCTCGAACTGGGCCTCGGTGTTCGGATGGGCGAATCCTCCGCCCATGCCGACGATCAGCCGTCCGTCCGCGATGCCGTCGAGTGTCGCCAGTTGGTGGGCGAGGAGGAGCGGGTGGCGGAGGGCGGGGAGCAGTACGGCGGTGCCGAGTGTGATGCGGTTCGTGGTGGCGGCGACTGCGGAGAGCATCATCAGCGCGTCGGCTCTGGGGCGCGTCACCGGGCTGTCGCCCGCCCACACCGAGTCGAACCCCAATTCCTCGGCCAGCCTCGCCTGCTCGATGAGCGCGGACAGGTTGTGGTTGCCGAGCACTGTCCAGTCGCGTGTCGGGAGTAAGTAGCCGATTTTCGGTCTCATGGGATCGTCTCCGGGTCGTGAGCGGGGGTCGTGGGTGGGGGTCGTGGTCGTCAGATGGTGGTCATTGGGATCTGGTGGGTGGTCGAGGTGCTTGAAATCGCAGGGGATCACGGGGGGCAGGCGCCCGGACGAGGGCGGCGAAGGTCGCACTGACCCTGCTGCCGTGGGGATGGCCGTAGAGCCGGTTGTTGGGGACCGGATGCCGGAGATGTCGGCGGTTTGGCCGCACTGCCCCGAATCCGCGCACGCGACGGGCGGGATGTGCTGGCTTGTGCGTCTGAGGGCGTGCGTGCGGATGTCACCTCGCTTTCCGCCATGTCATGGTCGCAATATTAACCATGAGCTTCCTGATTTTGAAGTGACAAGTTCAATTTTGGGAAGCAACGAATAGGGAGGGTTCTGACGAGACGCTCCGCGCGGTGTAGGCACACGCGGCGAGAAGGCCATCGCACCGGCGCGGTGTACCAGCGACGGCGTTTCTGGACGCCGACGCGGGAGCCTCTCCTGAACGCCAGCGCGGGAGCGTCACCTGAACGCCAGCGCGGGAGCGTCACCTGGACACCGACGCGGTAAAGGCGGGTCGCACGTAGAAGCTCTCTCGGAGGTGCTGAGCTTCTGAGGGGAGCCGCGACCTTGATACCGACCAGACTGCGGGGGCGTCTCTAGCCTGGCCTGGGTGCGGATGGAGGACAGCGGATGGCATCGCCGGTTGGCGGACAGGCAGGCCTGCAGCTCAGCTCACCTCGCGAGTGGCCCAGAGTGGCCTCTTTCAGCCGCATCCTGCTCCGCAGTGGGAACTGCCGGCGCCCGCCCCGGTCCCCGCCTTCATCCGCCTTGTCGAGCCCGTCGACCTGAGAGATTTGCCCCTTTGATGCGGCGCCCTCCCTGGTCAACGGCCTCCCGCGACAGTGGCAGCCCCGCGCATGCCGCACGGAACCACCGTTTATCGCGGCAGTCTCGGCCCCGGCGCATACTGCACGGAACCACCGCCTATCGCGACAGTGGCGGCCCTGTGCACACCGCACAAAGCCGCCACCGCCACCAGAACGCCTGCCTAGCGGGTGAGCTCCCAGCGGGCCCCGTGCGGGGTGTCCTCCACCGTGATCCCCGCCGCCGCCAACTGGTTCCTGATCGCGTCCGCCGCCGCGTAGTCCTTGCGCTCCCTGGCCGCCTTGCGCTGTTCGAGCGCGACCGCCACCAGCGCGTCCACCACCGGCGAGAGGTCCGAGCCCGCACCCCGCCACTGCGGCGAGCGCGGGTCGAGGCCGAGGACGTCCAGCATGTTCTGGGTCTCGGCGAGCAGCCGGGCCACGGCCTCCTTGTCGCCGCGCGACAGCGCCACGTTGCCCTCGCGCACCACCTCGTGCACGACCGCCAGCGCCTGCGGCGTGCCGAGGTCGTCGTCGAGGGCGTCCACGAACGCCTGCGGCAGCGGCGCGTCCGCGTCGACGTCGTGGATGACCTCGGCGGCGCGCGTGACGAAGCCCTCGATGCGCTGGTACGCGGCAGCCGCCTCCAGCAGGGCCTCCTCGGAGTAGTCGATCGAGGAGCGGTAGTGCGGCGCCGCCAGGTAGTAGCGCAGCTCCACCGGCCGGACCTTCTGCACCATCTCGGGGATCAGCAGCGAGTTTCCGAGCGACTTGCTCATCTTCTCCGCGCCGATCTTGAGCATGCCGTTGTGCATCCAGTAGCGCGCGAAGCCGTCGCCCGCCGCCTGGGACTGGGCGATCTCGTTCTCGTGGTGCGGGAAGATCAGGTCGATCCCGCCGCCGTGGATGTCGAAGGCCGGGCCGAGGTACTTCGTCGCCATGGCCGAGCACTCCAGGTGCCAGCCGGGGCGGCCGGGGCCCCAAGGGGTCGGCCAGGTCGGCTCGCCCGGCTTCTCCCCCTTCCACAGGGCGAAGTCGCGGGAGTCGCGCTTGCAGGACTCGTCGTCAGTGTCGGCCGCGGCCCGCATGTTGTCCAGCTTCTGGTTGGACAGCGCGCCGTAGCGATCGGCGTAGGACCGGACGTCGAAGTAGACGTCGCCGCCGGAGGCGTACGCGTGGCCGCGGGCGATCAGCCGCTCCATCAGCGTGATCATCTCGGGCACGTGGCCCGTGGCGCGCGGCTCGACGGTCGGCGGGAAGCAGCCGAGCGTGTCGTACGCCCAGGTGAAGGCCCGCTGGTTGCGCTCGGCCACGACGAACCAGGGCACACCCTCCTCGGCCGCCACCCTGATGATCTTGTCGTCGATGTCGGTGACGTTGCGGCAGAAAGCCACGTCATAGCCGGATCGCGTCAGCCAGCGCCGGAGCACGTCGAAGTTCACGCCCGAGCGGATATGCCCGATGTGCGGAGGAGCCTGCACGGTCGCCCCACACAGGTAAATCGACGCCCGGCCGGCTTCGACCGGAACGAATTCACGGATGGCGCGCGTGCTGGTGTCGTAGATGTGCAGGCTCACGAAGGCAAGGCTAACGCCTCAGAGGGCTAGTCACGCCGATAAATCCCGCCGTCACGCCGATGAATCAGCCTCGCAACGTCACTCTGTCCGGCGAGATCCGTACGATTACTCGCTCGACGCCCGGTTTGTCCTCCCATGGGAGCCCTCGGTACTTGTGCGAGAGCTCCTGAATGAGCGCCCCTTCCGGGTCGGACGTGATGGTCACGCGCCCGCGTACCTCCACATACCTGTACGGATTGTCCGGATCGATGACCAGCAGGCTCGCCCGCGGATCACGTTCGAAATTCCGCGGCTTCCTGCGCCCCCGCACAGTCGAGAACAGCACGTCGTCACCGTCCGTGCGTACCCACACGACCGTCGACTGCGGCCCGCCATCAGGATTGAGGCTGGTCACCGTCGCATAATTCGGGGCATCCAAGAGTTTGCGCGCATCTTCCGACAGCTCGGCCATGTATCTCCCTTGATCGGTCCTGGTCCTCATTCTTCTGTAGGCTCGAACCGCCATGGACGTGACTCCCCCCTCTATGCTGCGCCGCCTGGGCATTGCCCTGGCCGGGCTCGCGGTCGCCGCCCTCGCCGGGGCCGCGTGCGCTCTCTCCTTCGACGACCTGCGCGCGCTGGCCATCACCGGCGAGGCGGGCCAGGATCTCGCCTTCCTCTATCCGGCGGCCTTCGACGCGCTCCTGGTGATCGCGCTGATCGACGTGCTGTTGCTGCGCTCCGCCCGGCTGCTGGTACGCGCGCAGGCCGCGTTCGTGCTGGTCGTGCTCATCGTGGCGGCAGCGGCGGCCAACGTGGCGACGGCGGTGCGGTTCGCGTTCGACGTGCGGGCGACGGCCGTGGGCGTGGCCCTGGCGCCCTGGGTCATGCTGGCCGTGGCCCTGTGGCTCTGGCTGCTGCTGATCAAGCACGTACAGGCACATCGAGCGGAGAGCGAGGAGACCGCGCCCGAGCAGGACATCGTCCCCTTCCATCCGGAGCCCGAGCGGCCGCCCGTCGAGATCTACTCGGAACGGCTCTCCGAGACGCCGCAGCCGGCGCCGGTCCAGGAAATCCCCGAGCCGGTCCGGGAAATCCCCGAGCCGGTCCGGGAAATCCCCGAGCCGGTCCGGGAAATCCCCGAGCCGGTCCGGGAAATCCCCGAGCCGGTCCAGGAGGCCCCCGAGCCGGTCCAGGAGGTCGAAGAGGCCCCTGCCCCGGTGGCGGCGCAGGTGGCGGAGTGGCCCGTGCAGCACGAAGAAGCACCGGAGCCCCCCACGCGCCCCGTCCGCTGGGGCGACCGGGTCAAGCCGACGGACGTCCTGGTCCACCCGCGTGTCGACGAGAAGGACGTGGACACCCAGCCGCACCCCGTGATCGAGGACGACGTACCGGATCCCGGGCACGGCCCCGAGCTGGCCGACGACCTCGAGCGCCCGCGGGAGGACGAGTTAGAGGACACCGCCCCTCACCCGGTGATCCACGACGACGACGCCCCGGCCCCCGCCGAACGCCTCCGCAGCACCCCACGTCCCCCTGAAGACTGAGCCGTAAGACGTGAGAGGGCCCGTCCGGCACGATCCCGGGCGGGCCCAGCTATTTCCGTCTAGACGCTGGAGCCGCGCCGGAGCCCGGCGACCAGGCCCACGCCGACGATGGCCAGCACCACCTGCATCACCAGCTCGATCCAGTCGATGCCGTCGGTCGTCGCGACGCCGAGCACCTGAGCGATCAGCGTGCCTAGCAGGGCGGCCACGATGCCGACGACGATGGTGAGGATCCAGCCGATGGCCTGCCTGCCGGGGAGCAGGAGGCGACCGATTGCGCCAATCACGGCGCCGATCACGATGGCGCCAAGGATGGACTGGATAGTCATGGTACGAAACCTCCCCGTGAGAGTGAGCGGTTCACTCCCACGGAGATGCTCGCTACCCGATCTACCGCTTTTATGCGCGGTCTTTACGAATGAGCAGGTCAGGATGGTGTTCCACGGGTACGCCCGGTGCGTCCCGGGGTGAAGCGCGTCACGAGGAGCACACCGATGACCGCCAGCACGAGCTGGAGTATGTGCTCGATCCAGTCGATCCCCCGCGTGTCGGCCACGCCGGCGGCCTGCGCGATCAGCGTTCCGATCAGGGCTGCCACGATGCCGACGATGAGGGTCAGCCCGATGGACATGTTCTGCCTGCCAGGAACGACCAGCCTGGCCAGGGCGCCGACGATGGCGCCGATGACGATCGCGGAAACTATCGCGCCGATCATGTGCTGCTCCCCCCGAGACGTTCACATGTCGTGGGGACACATACCCTCAGAGCAGGCAAAACAACCAAAAAGGGGAGACGGCGGTCCGTACCGCGCCAGTGACGAACCGCCGCCTCCTGATACAGCGGGCTTCGCGACGACCCGCCGGGACACCCTCACGCATCCACACGTAAGACGCCCGGCGTTCAGGAAAGGTTGACGACCAGGGCTGTCGCGACGGCCGCGATGCCCTCTCCCCGCCCGGTCAGCCCGAGCCCATCGGTGGTGGTGGCCGACACGCTCACAGGCGCGCCCACGGCGGCGCTGAGCGCCTTTTCGGCCTCGGTACGGCGCGGCGCCAGCTTGGGCCGGTTGCCGATCACCTGAATGGCCACGTTGCCGATCTCGTAGCCCGCGGCACGCACCTGCCGCGCGGTCTCCTCCAGCAGCGCGACGCCCGAGGCACCCGCCCATCGCGGGTCCGCGGTCCCGAACAGCTGCCCGAGATCTCCCATGCCGGCCGCGGACAGCAGCGCGTCACACGCGGCATGCGCGGCCGCGTCGCCGTCCGAATGGCCCTCGAGCCCGGTCTCGCCCGGCCAGTGCAGGCCGGCGAGGTTGAGCTCACGTCCCGAGGCTCCTGAAGCGAACGGGTGGACGTCGACTCCGACGCCCACCCGTGGAAGATTGGTGTTCAGGAGTTGAGAACCTCGTCGAGCAGGGCCTCAGCCTTGTCCTCGTTGGTCTTCTCCGCCAGGGCAAGCTCACTGACCAGAATCTGACGCGCCTTGGCGAGCATGCGCTTCTCGCCCGCGGACAGGCCGCGCTCGCGGTCTCTCCGCCACAGGTCCCGAACGACTTCGGCGACCTTGTTCACATCGCCGGAGGCGAGCTTCTCCAGATTGGCCTTGTAGCGACGAGACCAGTTGGTCGGCTCTTCCGTGTGCGGCATCCGCAGGACATCGAAAACCCGCTCAAGGCCTTCCTGGCCGACAACATCGCGCACACCGACGAGTTCTGCGTTTTCGGCTGGCACCTGGACGGTAAGGTCGCCCTTGTCGACCTTGAGCACCAGGTAGGTCTTTTCCTCACCCTTGATGGATCGCTTCGTGATTGCTTCGATCCGAGCAGCCCCATGGTGGGGGTAGACGACTGTGTCGCCGACCTGGAAAGTCATGTGACAAGTACCCCTTCCGCTGTACTCCAGGGTACCACGCATCCACAGCCTCCCGGAACAGTGAAATCCTCATAACTGCAGGTCAAGGCCGCATATTAGGGCTTGACAAGTGCTCAACTCTATGTCTGGCATTTCCGGACATAGCTAATGACCTGCGGGGGCGTGGATATGACCATGGATTCGGATGGATATGGTGGGCGCTGCACATCACGCATGCGCGCCACCTGCGCTTAGCGCATGCGCGAGCCCTCCGCAAGACCAAGGAGAACCCGCCCGTGACCAGCCGTCGCTGGATTGTCGTCGCCGCGTTCTTGGCAGCCCCCATGCTGGCGGGCTGCGGGGCTGGATTCGACGCCACCACCAACAAGCCGTACGCGCCCAACGAGGCGCTGGCATTGATCGAGAACGGTGCTTACGGCACGCGCGGCATTCAGATCCCGCAGGCGTTCATTCTCGGGCCCGACGCCGGCGCGCAGCTCGCCTGGCGCGGCTCCGCCCCGATCTACCTGAACATTCTCAACACCGCCGGCACCCCCGACACCCTTGAGGCGGTCTCCGCGGGGAGCATGGGGACGGTCAAGGTCACGGCCCCGATCCAGCTCCCGAGCCGCCAGCTCGTGAACACCGGCAAGCCCACCCCTCAGCTCATGCTCGAGGCGATCCCCAAGAGCCTCAGGGGCGGCGAGAGCATCAAGCTGGACCTCCAGTTCGCCAACGCCGGGATCGTGTCCTTGAACGTCCCTGTGGTGACGCGCAGCCGTGAGTTCAAGGACTACCCGCCGGCGCCGAACGCCCCCGCGGCCCCCACGCCCACCCCGACGCCGTCCGCGTCGGCCTCCGAAGAAGCCCACTGACCCTTCCCCGGAAACGCCGAAACCCTTGTTCCGGTACGCGACTCGTACCGGAACAAGGGTTTTCTACTCTTCGGTGGCGTCGAATTTGTAACCCAGGCCGCGCACGGTGAGGATGCAGCGCGGGTTGGACGGGTCCGACTCGATCTTGGCGCGCAGGCGCTTGACATGGACGTCGAGGGTCTTGGTGTCGCCCACGTAGTCGGCGCCCCACACGCGGTCGATGAGCTGGCCACGGGTCAGTACACGCCCCGCGTTGCGCAGCAGCACCTCCAGCAGCTCGAACTCCTTCAGCGGCAGCTGCACCTGCTCACCGCGCACGGCGACGACGTGGCGGTCGACGTCCATGCGCACGGGACCGACGGCCAGCACCGCGGTCTCCAGCTCCTCCGTCACGTCGCCCTGGCGGCGCAGGACCGCGCGGATGCGGGCCACCAGCTCGCGCGACGAGAACGGCTTGGTGACGTAGTCGTCGGCGCCCAGTTCGAGGCCCACGACCTTGTCGATCTCGCTGTCCTTGGCCGTCAGCATGATCACCGGCACCTTGGAGCGCTGCCTGAGGGAGCGGCACACCTCCGTACCGGGCAGACCCGGAAGCATCAGGTCGAGCAGCACCAGATCTGCTCCGTTGCGGTCGAACGTGTCGAGAGCCTCGGGCCCGGTCGCCGCGACCGACACCTCGAAACCCTCTTTACGGAGCATGTAGGACAGGGCGTCGGAGAAGGACTCCTCATCTTCGACGACAAGTACGCGAGTCATTGGGCTGTCTCCAGGGGAATCGAGGGTGGTACTGCCACCGCCGTGCCGCCGAAGGCGGGCAGGCGGAGCGTGAAGGTGGAGCCGGACCCTTCCTTGCTCCAAACGGACACTTCGCCGGCGTGTGCGGCGGCGACGTGTTTGACGATGGCCAGGCCGAGCCCGGTGCCACCGGTCGCCCGCGACCTGGCCGCGTCGACGCGGAAGAACCGCTCGAAGATGCGTTCGAGCGCCTCCTCCGGGATGCCGATGCCCTGGTCGCTGACGCTGATCTCCACCGAGTCACCGGCGGGCCGCACGCTGACCACGACCCGGGTGTGCTCCGGACTGTACGCGACGGCGTTGTCGATCAGATTGCGCAACGCCGTCACGAGCAGTTCGTCGTCACCCCAGATGCGCAGGCCCTCGGTGCCGCCGGAGACCAGGGTGATGTCCTTGGCGACGGCCTTGGTGTTGCAGTGGTCGATGGCGTCGTGGATGGACTCGTCGATGGAGACCTGTCCGGGGGTGGGGATGGGCTCGGCGCCCTGGATCCTGCTGAGTGTGATCAGGTCTTGGATGAGGTAGTTGAGCCGGGCGGCCTCGTGCTGCATGCGCCCGGCGAAGCGGCTGACCGCCTCGGGGTCGTCGGCGGCGTCCTGAATGGTCTCCGCCAGCAGGCTCATGGCGCCCACCGGGGTCTTCAGCTCGTGGCTGACGTTCGCGACGAAGTCACGGCGTACGGCCTCGACCCTGCGGCGCTCGGTCTGGTCCTCCGCGAGCACCAGGACCTGGCCGTGCGAGCCGAGCGGAGCCACGCGTACCGCGAAGTTCGTGGTCTCCTGGCCGAACTTGTGCCCCGCCACGTCGATCTCGCTCTCGCGGATCTCGCCGTCACGGCGTACCTGCCGGGCCAGCGCCAGCAACTCGGCGGCCATCAGCCGGTCACCCTTGACCAGCCCGAACGCCCGCGCGGCCGAGCTGGCGCGCAGGACCTTGTCATGCGCGTCGAGCACCACGGCGGAGGAAGGAAGCACGGCCAGCACGGACGCGACGCCCTGCGGCAGCGCGCTCCCGGTCTGTATGCCATCCTCCACGGCAGCGCGTTTCGGAGCCTCGATCTGGTTTCGGTAGAACAGGACCGCCAGGGCGCCCACGACGAACCCGGCCAGGGCCGCGAAGCTCATGGCCATCTCACTCATGTCTTCGATGGTAGGTGGCCTTCTCCCAGGCGCAGACCCTCTCATCAGGGATGGAAGGCCCCTTTCCTGGAAAGTTCATCTGACGGTAGGGGTTCGTTCATCGAGGGGCACGTACGGTGACCACATGCGCGACGCGTACCACGAAGAACTTGATTCGCTGACCGACAAGCTGGTTGAGATGACCAGGCTTGTCCGCTCGGCCATTTCCCGTGCCACCACGGCGCTCCTCGACGCCGACCTTCAGCTCGCCGAGAGTGTCATTTCCCGGGACGAGGAAGTGAACGCGACGTTCGCCGAGGTCGAGGCCTCGATCTTCGACCTGATGGCCCGGCAGCAGCCGGTGGCCGTGGACCTGCGAATGGTCATCACGGCGCTGCGCATGGGCACCGACCTGGAGCGCATGGGCGACCTCGCCGTCCACGTCGCCAAGGTCGCCCGCCTGCGCCACCCCGAGTCGGCGATCCCGGCCGAGGTGCGCTCGACCATCGTGGAGATGGGCCAGATCGCGGAGAACCTCGTCACCAAGACCGGCAGCTGCATCGCCTCGCGGGACGTGGACTCGGCGCTGGAGCTGGAGCAGGACGACGACGCGATGGACCGGCTGCACCGGCGGCTGTTCCGCAACATCCTGTCCAAGGACTGGGAGCACGGGGTGGAGCCGGCGATCGACATCACGTTGATCGGGCGCTACTACGAGCGGTACGCGGACCACGCGGTGCGGGTGGCGGCGGATGTCGTCTACCTGGTCACGGGGGCTCGGCCCAGCTGACAGCAAGGCCTTCCACTCAGTGGCGCTTCGCGCGAAAGGGCTCAGGCTGTGTTGTGTGGGGGCACGCCCCCACACCCCCGGCGAGGGGACTCCCGTCCCCTCGCGCTCCCCTTGCCTGGGCCCTCTCGGTATCGATGTTGGCTTGGAGCATTCCGCCTGGTCTCGGTTCACAGAGTCGACAGGGCCGAGTCCGTCCTTGCGTGGCCCTTCACTGCAACAGGTAGCGTGCTGGCAGGAAGGGGTTGGCAGGCATGAGCGAACATCGCGAGACGACCGGTCGGTGCTATGCGTGCAAGCGCACATTCAGCTTCGACCCGAAAGAAGTCGTAACTTTCCTGATCGATCCCGAGACCCACATGCCGCCAGGGATCACGGTCCTCGGCTCTCTTCGGCCGGCCAAACCGGAAGCCGTGGCCAGGTCTGTCGACGAGCCCATCTGCCCTGATTGTGTGACCAAGGCGAAGCAGTACAGCGAGGAGAGCGGATCGGGTCGCTCCTGGGGAAGCTGGCCGTCGAGCAGCAATTGAGCTCTCGTGGCCCCCGAGATCAAAATCGGGCGGGGCGAGTCCTGAACGCAGCGATTCGGCGATCTTGTGGCGCGCAAAGCCCGCACCCTAGCCTTGGGCCCGCTCGCCTGTCGACGGAACACCATCGACAGCCAGAGGCGTTGATCTTCGGCCCGTCAGCTCACGTGTGACCGGCTCTGGGATGCCATCTTTCGACTGTGACACGGCCTGCCACGACTGGTCGCACGACGGCCGAGGCCCGGGGAGCGCGAGGGGACGGGAGTCCCCTCGCCAGGGGTGTGGGGGCGTGCCCCACACAACACAGCCTGAGCCCTTTCGCGCGAAGCGCGCCTCTCCTGCGAGGACCACGCCTTTGGGGGTCGAAGGGGGCTAAAGCCCCCTGGGAAGCGCTGGAAGGCGTCGTCGCCTAGCGGCCCTGGTTGGCGACGGCCTCGATGGCGGCCTTGGCGGCGTCCGGGTCCAGGTATTCGCCGCCCGGCCGCTGAGGCTGGAAGTCGGAGTCCAGCTCGTACAGCAGCGGAATCCCCGTCGGGATGTTGAGGCCCGCGATCTCCTCGTCGCCGACCCCGTCCAGGTGCTTGACCAGGGCTCGCAGGGAGTTGCCGTGGGCGGCCACCAGGACCGTGCGGTCGGCCGACAGGTCGGGGACGATCGAGTCGTACCAGTACGGGAGCATGCGGTCGACCACGTCCTTCAGGCACTCCGTACGGGGCATCAGCTCCGGGGGAAGCAGGGCGTAGCGGGGGTCGCCGGCCTGGGAGAACTCGTCGTCGTCCGCGATCGGGGGCGGCGGCACGTCGTACGAGCGGCGCCACAGCATGAACTGCTCGTCGCCGAACTCCTCGCGCGTCTGGGCCTTGTTCTTGCCCTGGAGGGCGCCGTAGTGGCGCTCGTTGAGGCGCCAGCTCCGCTTCACCGGCAGCCAGAGCAGGTCGGCCTCCGCCAGCGCCAGCTGGGCCGTCTGGATGGCCCGGGTCAGCAGGCTGGTGTGGACGATGTCCGGGCGCAGTCCGGCGTCCTGGAGGAGCTTGCCGCCGCGGCGGGCCTCGTCCTCACCCTTGGCCGAGAGGCTCACGTCCACCCAGCCGGTGAACAGGCCCTTCGCGTTCCAGTCACTCTCGCCGTGCCTAAGCAGCACCAAAGTCGCCATATCGCCAATCCTATGGTCAGGGATTACCGGTCCGGGTCGGCGAATCGGGCGAACGCCTGCAGGTTGGCCAGCGACTCCCCGCGCTTGGCCCGCCATTCCCACTCGCGCCTGATCGACGAGGCGAATCCCAGCTCCAGCGCCCGGTCGAACCAGTCGTCCGAGTACGTCAGCACGCACCCCAGCAGCCGGTCCACCTCCGCCTCCGTGACGGCGGCCAGTGGCACCCGGCCCACCAGGTAGACGTCCCCCACGGGGTCGAGCGAGAAGTGCACGCCGTACATCGAGCCGTTCTTGCCGAGCAGCCAGCGGTAGAACTCGGTGTGGTTCTCGTCGGGCTGGCGGCAGAAGAACGCCTCGACGTGCAGCGCCTGCTCCCCCACGATCAACCACGTCATGGTGGCGAGCTTGTGCTGCCCGGGCAGTTTGACCAGGAACGCGCCCGGCCGCGGCTCGTCGTAGGTGACGTCCGCGGCCTTGAGCGCGGCTTCGACGACATCGCGCATGCCGACAAGGATAGAAGGCCGCCAGAACAAAGGTCGGGCTGGAAAGGGCTAGAAGTTCAGGGCGATGGGCGTTTTGTGGAGGTTTGCGATGGCGGCCGCGTACACCTCCACCAGGCGGGACGCGGTCGCCTGCCAGCCGAACGCCGCCGCGTGCGCGCGGGCTCCCGCCGACATCGAGTCGCGCCAGCGCGGCGAGACGACGAAGCGGCGCAGCGCCTGCGCCCACTGCGCCGGGTCGTGGCCGTCCACGAGCAGGCCCGACACCCCGTCCCGCACGGCGGTGCGCAGCCCGCCCACGGCGGCGGCCGCCACGGGGGTGCCGCAGGCCTGGGACTCCAGGGCGACGAGGCCGAACGACTCGCTGTACGAGGGCACGACCGTCACCGAGGCCGCCCGGTACCAGTCGGCCAGTTCCTCCTGGGGAGCCGGAGGAACGAGGCGGACGACGTCCGAGATGCCGAGTTCGGCGGCCAGCTCGGTGAGCAGGGACGGCCTGGCCAGGCCGTTGCCCGAGGGCCCGCCGACGCAGACCACGACCAGGCGCTCGCGCAGCGACGGGTCGTCGATGAGCATCCTGGAGGCGGCGCGGAGCAGCACGTCCGGGGCCTTGAGCGGCTGGATGCGGCCCACGAAGAGCAGGACGTGCGCGTCCTGCGGCAGGCCGAGCCGGCGGCGGGCGGCGCCCTGCGAGGCGGGCTGGAAGACGGTGAGGTTGACGCCCGGGTTCACGACGGCGACGCGCTCCTCGACGGCGCCGTACAGGTCGATCAGCTCCCGCGCCTCGTCCACGGTGTTGGCCACGAGGCGGTCGGCGACCTGCACGACCTGCTCCTCGCCGACCACACGGGCCTTGGGCTCCGGGTTGTCGCCCTGGGCGAGCAGGAGGTTCTTGACCTTGGCCATGGTGTGCATGGTGTGCACGAGCGGCACGCCCCAGCGCTCCTTGGCCAGCCAGCCGACCTGGCCGGAGAGCCAGTAGTGGGAGTGGATGACGTCGTAGCGGCCCGGGTCGTACATGGCCTCGGTCCGCAGCACCCCGGACAGGAACGCGCAGAGCTGGCTCGGCAGCTCGCTGCGTTCCATCTCCTCGTACGGTCCCGCGGTGAGGTGGCGGACGAGGACGCCTGGGGCGAGTTCGGCCACGGGCGGGAGGTCGCGGGCGGTGGCCCGGGTGAAGATCTCCACTTCCACGCCAAGGTGAGCCAGCCGCTTGGCGGACTCCACGATGTACACGTTCATGCCTCCGGCGTCGCCCGTTCCGGGCTGGTCCAGGGGCGATGTGTGCATGCTGATGGTCGCGACCCGGCTGACCCGTCGTCGCCTCACTCGACACCACCTCCAGAAGGCTTATAACCGTCCAGATTTTTGCGACATTCCCGACACATGGTCATAACTGGGTATTTAGGGCGGTCGTCAACATGCCCGGGAGGGCTGGCAGGATGAGGAGCATGCGGAGAACGGCTGTGGTGACCGGGGCGAGCAGTGGGATCGGCGAGGCGACCGCGCGGCGGCTCGCCGCCGAGGGTTTCGAGGTGGTGGCGGGCGCGCGGCGGCGCGAGCGGCTCGACAAGCTCGCCGCGGAGGTGCCCACGATCAGGCCGGTGACGTTGGATGTGACCTCCCAGGAGTCGGTCGGCGCGCTGGCGGACTCGCTCGAGCGGTGCGACGTGCTGATCAACAACGCCGGTGGCGCCCTCGGCCTTGAATCGGTCGCGGAGGGGCATCTGGATGACTGGCAGCAGATGTACGACGTGAACGTGCTCGGCTCCCTGCGCATGACCCAGGCGTTCGTGCCCAAGCTCGTCGAGTCCGGCGACGGCGTGCTGGTGATGGTGACCTCGACGGCGGGCCTGGTGTCGTACGAGGGCGGCGGCGGCTACGTCGCGGCCAAGCACGCGCAGACGTCGATGGTCGAGACGCTCCGCCTGGAGCTGGTCGGGCAGCCGGTGCGGATCGTGGAGATCGCGCCGGGCATGGTGCAGAGCGAGGGGTTCGCGGTCACCCGGTTCCGCGGGGACGAGGCGGCCGCGGCGCGCGTCTACGAGGGCGTGCCCGGCCCGCTGACCTCCGACGACGTGGCCGACGCGATCGCCTGGTGCGTGACCCGCCCCGCCCACGTGAACATCGACCGCATGATCATCCGCCCGCGGGCCCAGGCCGCCCAGCACAAGGTGCACCGCGTCGGTGGCTAGACCGGCCGGGGCCGCCAAGGCAGGGGGCGGACCGGTCGGCGCCATCACCAGGGGCACGACCGGGCACAACCGGCTGCGGCGCTCCGACCGGTGGATCGCCGCCGCGCACGGCCGGCTGCTGCGGGCCGCCGAACGCCCCCTCGTGGTGGACCTCGGGTACGGGGCGTCGCACACCACGACGCTGGAGCTGTTCACCCGCCTGCGCCGGGTGGCCCCCGGCGTCGAGGTGGTCGGGATCGAGATCGACCCGGCGAGGGTGGCGGTGGCCAAGCCGTACGAGCGGGAGGGCCTGAGCTTCCGGCTGGGCGGCTTCGAGCTGCCCGTCGGCCGCCCGCCGACGCTGGTGCGGGCCTTCAACGTCCTCAGGCAGTACGGCGAGGCCGAGGCGTGGCACTACTGGGACGTGCTCAGAGGCCGGCTCGCCCCCGGCGGCGTCCTGGTCGAGGGGACCTCGTCCGAGAACGGGCGGCGCGCGATCTGGGTGGGGCTCTCTCCGGAAGGGCCCCAGACGATCACGTTCTCGGCCCGTTTCGATGCTTTCGAGCGGCCTTCTGACCTGGCCGACCGGCTGCCGAAGACCCTCATCCACCGGAATGTGCCGGGCGAGCGGATTCATGCGTTCCTGAGCGACTTCGACCACGCGTGGGCGGTGAGCGCGCCGTACGGGGCCCATGGGCTGCGGCAGCGGTGGCTGGCCTCCGTGCGCGCGCTGTCGGGCTCCTGGCCCGTCGCCGGGCGGCCGCCGCTCGGCGGCCCGGCCCGGTGGCGGCTCGGCGAGCTGACCCTCCCGTTCTCGGCGGTGGATCCCCGCGATCAGAGGCGCGCCTCGAACACGGCGTAGGCCGCGCTGTCGAACAGCACGAAGCGGACGTCCTCCACGGACGTGTCCGCCTGCCGGACCGTGTCCAGGGCGATCCGCGCGGCGTCGTCCATGGGCCAGCCGTAGATCCCGGTCGAGATCGCGGGGAAGGCCACCGACCTGGCCTCCAGCGTGTCGGCCACCCGCAGCGACTCCCGGTAGCAGGAGGCCAGCAGCTCCGAACGGTCCACCGACATGGAGTACACCGGCCCGACCGTGTGGATCACCCACTTCGCGGGCAGGCGCCCGGCCGTCGTCGCGACCGCCTTTCCGGTGGGCAATCCCTTGCCGTAGTGGCCGGCCCGCAGCTTCCGGCACTCCTCGAGGATCTCCGGACCGCCGCGGCGGTGAATGGCGCCGTCCACGCCTCCGCCGCCCATGAGGGAGGAGTTGGCGGCGTTCACGACGGCGTCCGTCGGCTGCTCGGTGATGTCGCCTTTCACCAACGTGATGCGCATCTCACCGAGATTGGCATCAACGGCCGCCCCGCACCAGCACCGCGGTCCCCCTGCCGGCCATGCGCACGGCCGGCAGGACGAGCCCCGGCAGCGGCAGGAGCATGGCCACGGCTCCGGCCAGGCGCTGGTCGGCGAGGACGCCGGGCGCGCCGGACGGGGCCACGAGCGAGATCCAGTCGGCCGCGACCGGGGGCGCGAGCAGCAGGTACGTCCCGACGGCGAGGTGGGTCAGGGTCACGGCGGCCAGCAGGCGGGCACGGTCGCCCCACGTCTCCGGGTCCGCCCCGGTCAGGACGCCGAACACCAGCAGGCCAAGGCCGAAGAACAGGAGCTCGGTGAGCAGGTGAGGGGCGTAGCCGGACAGCGACCACGACAGCCAGGGCGTGCCGTAGAGGAGGACGGACGCCCCGAAGTAGACGGCGGGATGCGCGAGGAACCGGTACCGGCCAGCGACGGTGAACGGGGCGCCCAGGCAGAGCAGGAGCGGGGCGACGACGGTGAGCACCGTGTGCTGGACCGCGTGGACCGGCAACATCGCCCGCGCGTAGCTCCCGACCCCGCCGAGCAGCACGAGCGCCGTCAGCGCCAGGCCCGCGTACCAGGCGATCGCGCGGCCGGCGGGCCAGGTGGCCGCCCTGCGCGCGGCGACCGCGTAGGCGACCGCGGGCAGCATCAGGAGGATCAGGACGGTCGGGTCCAGGCGGAGCTCGGTGATCAGCGCTTCCGGGGTGAAGGGGGCGAGCGCGTACTCCAGGGCGGCCTGGTCGTGACCGCCACCGCCACCGGGCGGGGGCGGTGTGCGGGACAGGCCGATGGCCAGCCCGACGGCCGCCGCCATCACGATCACCTCGCCGGTGGCCAGGCGGACGAAGGTCCGGCGTACGGACCGGTCGGCGATGCCCTCGACCGTGCGGCGGCGATGGGTCCAGCCGAACAGGCCCAGGAGCACGAGGGCCGCGGTCTTGGCCAGCAGGAGCTGCCCGTACGAGCTCTGCCAGAGGTCGGACGGAGTGCTGAGCCGTACCCAGGCGCTGGCCACGCCCGAGACGGCCACGGCGGCGAAGCAGCACAGCGCGAGCGCGCTGAACCTGGGCAGCACCGCCGGCAGATCCGGGGACCGGCGGAAGTGGAGGAGCACCGCGACCAGGCCGCCGACCCAGACCGAGACCGACACCAGGTGCGACATGAGGGCGGAGACGGCGATGTCGTGGTCGCCCGCGGAGGCCGCATGCCCGACGTAGGCGGGCGGCAGCAGCCCGAACACGGCGACCGCCAGCCGGACCGCCGAGGGCAGCCGCCAGGTGAGCCCCACGACGACGGTGGCGGCCAGCACCACGAGCAGGGCCTGGGTCTGCGGGATCGAGGTGCCGAACTCCAGCAGATCAGGCGAGGCGAGCAGGGCTCCGGCGGGCAGCGGGATGAGGTTGGACAGGGTGAGCACGTAGCTCAGCCCGGTCGCCAGGGCCCAGCCGAGCGCCCACCAGCCGGCCGCGCGACGGCAGGACCGGGACTCGGGCGAGGAGGCAGGGGCCAGGAGGGCGGCGACGAGCGTCCCGACGCAGCCGACCGCGCACACGTCGAAGCAGAACCGGGCCAGGGGCAGCCCCCACTCGGTGAACGGCCCGGCGGTGGGAAGCCCGGGAAGCTCCGGCTTGATGGCCCCGCCGAACCGAAGGACGACGACCAGCACCACGACGCCGGCGGCCACCGCCGCACCGGCGTAGGTCCTGGCCGACTTCCCTGCCGCGACCGATGGGACCGATGGGAACGCCCTGGCCATGGGTCAGCCCGCTTGCTTGGCGATCTCGGCCAGCTCCGCCTTCTGGGCCTTGATGATCTTGTCGGCCAGCTCGAGCGTGGGCCCGTGCTTGCCCGACTTCTTGACGGTCTCGGCCATCATCACGCCGTGCTCCAGATGGCCCGACAACGCCGACAGCCACTCCTTGTCGAAGCCGGAGCCGGCCTTCAGATCCGCGCCCATCCGGTCGGCCGGCTCCGGCGGCACGGTCTCCTTCCAGGACTGCAGCCACGACGACATCATGTCGATGTCCGCCTTCTCCTCCGCGATGAGCTTCGTGCTCAGGTCACGGACGTACGGGGACTTTCCGCTCTTGGCCGCCACCTCGGCCAGCTGGATCGTCTGCTGGTGGTGCGTGATCATCTCCTGGCTGAAGACCACGTCAGCCTGATCGTGTGTCGTCGACGTGCTGTCCGCCGAGGCCGCGCACCCGGCCGCCAGCACCAGACCGAGCAGGGCCACAACCGCTGTACTCCAACGCATGCACGGAGGTACGCACGACACGGAGACGCGGTTCACACGACCCAAATGCCTGCTCGACAGGTTGTAGAGCTAGCCTGTAGGGCGTGAAGGGTCTTGGCGAGCTTGAGCGCAGCATCATGGACATCCTCTGGGCGGAGAGCGGCGCGCTGACCGCCCGTGAGGTCGGCAGGCTCATCGCCGACCGCGACCTTGCCCCCACCACGGTGATGACCGTGCTCGACCGCCTCACCCGGAAGGGCTTCCTCCAGCGCACCCGGGACGGCCGCGCATGGAGATATCAACCGGCCGAAAGCCGCGACGCGTACATCGCCGAGCTTATGCTGGAAGCCTTGGACATGACGGGCGACCGATCGGCCGCCCTGACTCGCTTCGCCCAGGCCGTGTCGGGCTCGGAGGCGGAGATCCTGCGCAGAGCCCTTACGGAGCTGGAGGAAGAGTGATCACGGCAGCGGCGCTGGCAGCGCTCGCCACGGCGTGCGCGGTTGGCTCCTGGCGTTTCACGACTGCCCGGTGGACCTCACGCGCTCCTCGGCTGGCCATCATCGTCTGGCAGTCCCTGGGGGTGTCCTGGGGCCTGGCCACCACCGGCGCCATGCTCGCCTACGCGGTCCAGCCGTACGGCGAGGGGGTGCTGCCCGGGCTGTTCGCGTTCGCGCGGGGGGAGGCGCCCCTGGAGGCGTGGGACCCGCTGCACGTGCTGGCCCTGATCGCGGGGCTCACCGCCCTGACCGTGCTGATCGCGGTGCTGCTCACCGCGGGCGTGCAGGCGCTGCGCGCCCGCCGCAGGCACCGCATGCTGCTCGCGCTGATCTCCCACGACGACCCCGGCGTGCCCGGGGTGCGGGTGCTCGCCCACCCCGGCGCCGCCGCCTACTGCGTGCCCGGCCTGCGTTCGCAGGTCGTGGTGAGCGAGGGCGCGCTCAAGCTGCTGTCGGAGGACGAGATGGCCGCCGTGCTCGCGCACGAGGCCGCGCACGTGCGCGAGCGGCACGACCTGGTGCTGCTGCCGTTCGCCGCGCTGCGCAGGGCGCTGCCCTGGTCGAAGGTGGTGGCCGACGCGCAGGCGCAGGTGGAGCTGCTCATCGAGATGGCCGCCGACGACCGCGCCCGGCGCTACTGCTCGCCGCGCAGGCTGGCGACGGCGCTGCTCAGGTTCGGTACGGCGGGCGCCATGCCGACCCCCCACGGCATGCTCGGCGTGCACGCCAAGCACGTCATGGCCAGGGTCGACCGCCTGATCAAGCCGGGTCCCGAGCTGGCCGCCCCGGTGCGCTACGGCTACATCGCACTCTCTGTGACGTTGGTCACCTCGGCGCCTCTCCTGTGGGTCTTCCAGCTCTGACGTGCTTGCTGGCGTTAACCGTCCCGTTTGCAATTGCAAGCACTACGGGGCAGACTATGAGGCATGGCACTACCCAAGGTCGACTCGATCGGTGAATACATCCGCGAGCAACGGCAGCAGGCGAAGATCTCGCTGCGCCAGCTCGCGGCGGCGGCAGGGGTCTCCAACCCCTACCTGAGCCAGATCGAGCGTGGGCTGCGCAAGCCGAGCGCGGAGATCCTCAACCAGATCGCCAAGGGTCTGCGCATCTCCTCGCAGGCGCTCTACGTGCAGGCGGGCCTCATCGAGGACCGCGAGCCGCCGAGCGACGTCATCACGGCGATCAGGGCCGACACGCACCTCAGCGAACGGCAACGCCAGGTGCTGATTGATATCTATGAGTCGTTCCGTAAGGAGAAGCGCGCCGAAGACGAGCAGACCTCCCAGAATGCTCGCCCCCGGCACGACTCCGGATCGGACGACGAACCGCTGTCAGAGGAGTTTCTCGCCGCTCTTGAGCCCTATACGGCGACCTCCGGCAACGGCAACGTCACCCAGGAAACCAAGGAAGGTTAACCCATGACGCTCGCAACCGAGGTCAAGAAGCTTACGGAGTCCAAGCCGTTCTACGCCGTCGCGGGTGTCGGCGACTTCGCGGTCGAGAAGCTCCGCGAGCTGCCCGAGCAGCTGCAGAAGCTGCAGTCGCGCCGCACCGAGCTGACCAAGGACCTGCCGGAGATGGCCCGCGCGTACGCCGGCAAGGCCGAGAGCTTCGCCAAGGAGTTCCCGGAGAAGGCCCGCGGGTACGCCGACCAGCTCGCCGGCAGGGCCACCGAGGCCTACGAGGACTTCGCCACGCGCGGCCGCCGGGTCGTCAGCAAGACGAGCGACGCCGCCGCGCTGGAGCTCGAAGAGGTGGCGCAGGCCGCCAAGCCCGCCACCCCGGCCAGGAAGCCCCGCACCACCAAGGCGAGGGGCTGAGCTGACGCGAAAGCCCGTCTCCCGAGGGAGGCGGGCTTTCCGCTTTGGGGTGCCCGTCTGTCAGGGTCGCCTATTAGGCTGAAGCCGATTTCATTGCGGCGTTGTGCGGAGCCAACAACATGAATTTGATCAACAGTGTCCTCAATCTCCTCTTCCTGGTGCTCGCCGCCGTCATCTTCGGCATGTCGGCGTACGCGCTCGTGCACGCGCTACGGGTGCCGACCGGCGCTTTCGTCTCGGCGGGCAAGCTGCAGAAGAACATCTGGCTGCTGATCCTGGCGCTGGCGACGCTGTTCTCGGTGGGCGGCGCCTGGAGCTACTTCATCGACTTCCTCATCGTCGGCGGCGCCGGTTTCATCGGCCTGGGCGCGCTGGGCTTCTTCTCGATCGTGGCGGCCATCGCCGCCACGATCTACATCGTGGACGTCAAGCCGGCCGTCAAGGGCATGGGCGGGCGGGGCAACAACGGTCCCTACGGCCCCTGGTGATCGACCCGGGCGTTAGGCTGCCGACATGACCTACGACCTCCACGGGCGCACGCAGCGGCTGGAACTGTCCGACCAGGTTCTCCGCGACTTCGAGGCCGTCGTGCTGGACGCGACGCCCGAGGGGATCGTGCTGGACAGGTCGGCGTTCTACCCGGGCGGCGGCGGCCAGCCGGCGGATCACGGGGTGCTGATCTGGCAGGGCGTCGAGACGCGCGTCGTGGGGGTGCGCAAGGGCGACGACCTCCAGCTGATCCCGGCCGAGGGCGATCCGATCCCGCCGGTGGGCACCGTGGTCGAGGCGGCGGTGGCCGACGAGCGGCGCTCGGCCCTCATGCGTACGCACTCGGGCCTCCACGTGCTGTGCGGGGTGGTGTTCAGGGACTACGGCTGCCTCGTCACCGGCGGCAACATGGACGAGCTCAGCGCGCGGATGGACTTCAACCTGCCCGAAGTGCCTCCCGGGTTCAAGGAGGCCGTCGAGGACGCCTGCAACACCGAGATCGCCGCCGACCGGCGCATCGACGTACGCGTCCTGCCGCGCAAGGAGGCGTTCGAGATCCCCGACATCATCCGCACGGCCACCAACCTGGTCCCGGAGGCCGTCCAGGACGTGCGGATCGTCGACATCGTGGGCCTCGACACCCAGGCCGACGGCGGCACCCACGTGGCCTCCACCAAGCAGATCGGCCACATCAAGGTGGCCAAGATCGAGAGCAAGGGCCGCGGCTTCCGCCGGCTGCGCATCCAGATCTCCGACTAGTCGATCACCTTGGCGAGGCCGTCGAGCAGCGGCCCGAGCCCGAACTCGAAGAGCCGGTCCAGGTCGAGGTCGAAGTCGCCGTTCAGCTCGGCCACGACCCCGGCGAAGGCGCGATATTCCTCGGACTCGGCGATCCAGCGCAGGTGCTCCTCCTGCCCGGCCATGAACTCGTCGGCGCTGAGCCCCGTGGCGGCCTGGGCCTGCCGCTCCAGCTCGAGGTTGGCGGCGATGCCCTGCACGTAGCTGTAGACCAGGGTGTGCACGTGCATCTTGGCCGTGGCGTCGAGTCTCGTGCCCGCCAGCGCGGCCATGACCCACTCCGTGTGCCTGAGCAGGCTGGCCGAGGGCAATGGCCTGGTCAGCGAGGTGACGCCGGCCATCCACGGGTGCGCGCGGTAGCCGGCCCACTGGAGGTGCGCCGACACCTCCAGCCTGGCCCGCCAGCCCTCCGGGGGCTCCCCGGGCAGCGGGAACTCGTCGACGACGGCTTCGACCATCAGCAGGACCAGGTCGTCCTTGCCGCCCACGTGGCGGTAGAGGGACATGGTGGCCATGCCGAGCCGGTCGGCGACGCCGCGCATGGTGAGCTCGGACAGGCCCTCGGCGTCGGCGATCTCGACGGCGGCCCGTACGATGCGCTCCCGCGTCATCTCGTTTCCTGAGATATCCGGCCGCCGGGCCGCCGCCCTGCCCCCGCGCGGCTCCGCCACGATCGTCCCCACGCGCGGCTCGGCGACCACGACGCCCTCCTGGGCCAGGAGGGCGAGCGCCTTGGCGGCGGTGGCCAGGGCGACCCCCCGGTCCCTGGCGAGCTGCCTGGTGGACGGGACGCGGTCTCCTGGGCGGAGCCGGCCGTCGGCTATGCGGCGCTTGATGTCGGCGACGATCTCGGCGTAGGGGGCTGCCATCCCATCCTCCTGTACTAGTACAGATCTTGCCATCTTACCCTTGTGAGCTGCTGTCCGTACTGCGTACATTCAGCGTACAACGTCAACATCTGCGAACAAGGAGCAGATCATGAAGGTCCTCATCTCTGGCGCGAGCGTCGGCGGCCCCGTCCTGGCGTACTGGCTGCGGCGGCACGGGTACGAGACCACGCTCGTCGAGCGGGCCCCGGCACCGCGCAAGGGCGGTCAGGCCATCGACATCAGGGGCGCCGCGCTGGACGTGGTCGCGAAGATGGGCGTCATCGAGCAGATCAAGGCTCTGCGGACGACCATGCGCGGCATGTCCATGGTGGACGGCGACGGCAACGAGCTCATGCGCAGCTATGAGGAGACGGTCAGCGGCGGCCGGTTCGACAGCCCGGACATCGAGATCATGCGCGACGACCTGACCGCCATTCTCACCTCGGCCTCGGGCGCCGAGTACGTGTACGGCGACTCGATCGCCACCCTCGACCAGGACGCCGACGGCGTGGACGTGACGTTCGAGAGCGGCGGCCGGGGGCGCTACGACTACGTGTTCGGCACCGACGGCCTGCACTCCAACGTGCGCAGGCTCACCTTCGGCCCGGAGGCGCAGTTCCTCTGCCACCTCGGCATGTACGTCTCCATCTTCACCGCCGACAACTTCCTCGGGCTGGACCACTGGCAGACCTGGTTCCGCGAGGGCGACACGGGAGGCGCCCTCTTCAGCGACCGGGACGCCACCGTGATGCGGGTCAACCTGGGCTTCGGCGCGGGTCCGATCGACTACGACCACCGCGACGTCGAGCAGCAGAAGCGCCTGATCCAGGAGCGCTGCTCGGGGCTGCGCTGGGAGGTGCCCAAGCTGCTGGAGGCCATGTGGAAGGCCGACGACTTCTACTTCGACGCCATGGCCCAGGTCAAGATGGAGCGCTGGTCGAAGGGCCGGGTCGCGCTGGTCGGCGACGCGGGCTACTGCGCCTCGCCGCTGTCGGGGCAGGGCACCAGCCTGGCGCTGGTGGGGGCGTACGTGCTGGCGCAGGAGCTCGGCAGGGACCCGATCGGGGCCTTCGACCGGTACGAGGAGCGCATGCGCCCGTACGTCGCGCAGAACCAGGCGCTCGCCCACGAGAACCCCGGCCAGGGCGCCTCGCCGGAAAGCGTTCAGCGGGCGGCAACCAGCATCACGCTGGACTGACAGTCACGAACCGATACGATTTGCCGCCATGGGTATCAGACTCACGATGGCCGCCCTCGGAGCCACCGCTCTGACGTTGACCGCCGTACCCGCGTACGCGGCGAGCGCCGGGATCACGGACGAGGTGACGATGACCCTCGGCAAGAACGGCACCCTGCACGTGGTCGAGAAGATCAGCGGGGCGTCGGGTGAGCTCAAGCGGACGTTCATCACCAGGACGCGGTACGACGACGGCAACGACCGCGTCTACCAGATCTCGAACGTCAAGGGCGGCACCCTCGCCGGCGACGTGCTCACCGTGAAGGGCGACGGAACGGTCGAGTACGACGTCAAGGGGGCGGTGACCACCTCGGGCGGTGTCGAGGAGCTGCGCTGGTTCGCGGTGAACGGCTGGAGCCAGCAGGTCGCCAAGGCGACGGTCAAGGTGAACGGCCCCGGGCAGGTCCAGAACCTGTCCTGCTTCGCCGGCGAGCTGACCTCGGCCATCGGCTGCACCTCGGCCTCCATGGACCACTCGGCCACCGAGGCCGACTTCGAGCAGGAGAACATCGCCCCCAGCCAGGCCCTGACCGTGGTCGTCGGCTACCCCAAGGGGTCCAGCTCCGGCGTCCCCATCCTGGAGAGGCGCTTCTCGCTGGCCTCCGCGTTCACCCTGAACATCGTCACCGGCGGCGCCCTGGCCGGCCTGCTGGTGCTGCTGCTCGGCGGTGTCGCCCTGCTCTACTGGACGCGCGGCCGTGACGCCAGGGCCGCCGGCCACGCGCAGGGCCCGGTCGATCCGGTGCAGAACGGCCACTTCTCCCCGCCCGACGGGGTACGGCCCGGCCAGATCGGCACCTTGGTGGACGAACAGGCCGACGTGGTCGACGTGACCGCGACGATCGTCGACCTCGCGGTCCGCGGCTACCTGCGGATCGACGAGCAGCCGCGCCAGACGTACGACGCGCCCGACTGGATGCTGGTCAGGCTGCCGAACGCGCCGGTCAACGCGCTGCTGCCGTACGAGCGCGCCCTGTACGACGCCATCTTCGACGGGCGGGACGCGGTGCTGCTGTCGCAGCTGTCCGGCTCGTTCGCGGCCCACCTGGGCAAGGTGCGCGACGCCCTGTACGCCGACGTGGTCAAGCAGGGCTGGTTCGCCCGCCGGCCCGACACCGAGCGCACCAGGTGGACGACGATCGGCGTGGTGCTCATCGCGGTCGGCGTGCTGGCCACGGCGGGGCTGGCCTGGTTCACCACGTACGGGCTGCTGGGTCTGGCCGTCATCATCGCGGGCGGCGCGCTGGCCGTCGGCGGGCAGTACATGCCGGCCAAGACGGCCAAGGGCTCGGCGGCCTTGGCGCACACGATGGGCTTCCGGCAGTACCTGTTCTCCGGCGAGCTGGGGGAGGTGCCGGAGCAGCACCGGGTGGAGCTGTTCTCCCGCTACCTGCCCTATGCGGTGATCTTCGACGGGGTGGAGCACTGGTCGCGGGTGGTGGCCTCGGTCACGGGGAACGGCCACCAGTCCGACAACCTGTACTGGTACCACGGGCCCGCGGAGTGGGACCTGTCCAAGTTCGCCGGGTCGATGCGGACGTTCACCACGACGACCTCGGGCGCCATCTCCGCCACCCGCCAGTTCCGCACGCTCTGACGTCCCTCTGACGTCCTTCTAACGGAACCGGAGCTCACCCACCGGCCGGCCGCCGCCGAACACCGGCGGGGCGGCCAGCTCGGCCAGTTCCGGCGCGTCCAGGCCCAGCGAGCGCAGGGCCGCGACCGTGGCCGGGACGCGGGCGCGCTGGGACCCGTCCTCGATCTTGACGGTGCCCGCGCGCCCGTCCTCGAACGCGAACGCGTCGAACGCCTCCGCCCCCGCCTTCAGCATGAGCCCGGGCAGCGCGCGCATCAGCTTGGCCTCGGGGCGGTCGGTGCCCGAGGTCCACTCGGGGTAGGTGCTCATCGCGTCGAAGATCTTGCGCTCGTACGAGTCGGGGGACGACATCGGGAACGCCCTGAACGCCTTCGTCACGCCGAGCATCGACACGAAGAACAGCGGCGCCCCACACCCGTCCACCCCGGAGGCCGCCACCCGCTCCCCCGTCAGGTCCTCCACGGTCTCGCGGATCGCCCGCTGGAGCGGGTGCTTGGGCTCGAGGTAGGACTCGGTGGGCCAGTCGTTCAGCACGCAGGTGGCCAGCATGGCGGCGTGCTTGCCGGAGCAGTTCATGTAGACGCGGCCGCATTCCGTGGCACTCCGGTCGTACGGGTAGTCCTCAGGGCACAGCAGCGCCGGCTCCTCCAGCCCGGCGCCCGCGAGGATCTTCCTGACGCCGTCCACGTGGAACGGCTCGCCCGAGTGCGAGGCGCAGGCCAGCGCCAGCAGCTCGTCCTCCAGCCCGAGCCCGGAACGGAGCATGCCGAGCGCCTGGAGCGGCTTCATCGACGACCGTGGCGACGCGGGAACATGCACTGCGCCCTTCGCCTCGACCGGGCGTCCTTCCGCGTCCACCGTCAGCATGCGAGCCTGATGCGTGGACTCCACGAACCCGGACCGGACAACTTCCACAATCATCGACATTTCGCTTCCCCTTTCGGCATGAGTCTACGAACCCTTCTTCCTGGTCCAGAATGGGTTGCCATGCGAGCAGTGGTGCAGAGAGTGAGTTCGGCGTCGGTGGTGGTCGACGGTCAGATCGTCGGGGCCATCGACGAGCCCGGCCTGCTGGTGCTGGTGGGCGTCACCCACACGGACACGCGGGCCGAGGCCGCCAAACTCGCCGCCAAGCTCTGGGGCCTGCGCATCCTGCACGGCGAGAAGTCCTGCTCGGACGTGTCGGCGCCGCTCCTGGTGATCAGCCAGTTCACCCTGTACGGGGACGCCCGAAAGGGACGGCGGCCGACGTGGCAGGCCGCCGCCCCCGGGCCGGTCGCGGAGCCGCTGGTGGAGGCCGTGGTGGAGGAGCTGCGCCGGCTGGGGGCGCACGTGGAGACGGGCGTCTTCGGCGCCGACATGAAGGTGTCGCTCGTCAACGACGGTCCGATCACCCTCATCCTCGACTTCTGACCGCCCACGCCCGGGCGCCTGCCCCCCGGAGAGCCCTCACCTCGGCGCCCGCCACCAGAAGAGCCTCACCCGGGCGTCTGCCCCCGGGAGAGACCTCGCCTCGGCGCCTGCCGCCGGGAGAGACCTCACCTGGGTGTCTGCCACCGGGAGGGCCCTCAGCGGATGCGGCGGCGGAGGGCCGGGTCGATGGAGACGTTGCGTCCCGCGTCCGGCGGCACGATGACCTCCTGCGCGGCCGCCACCCCACCGGCCAGCAGCGGCGCGTCCACCGGCACCGTCCGCTTGACCACCGCGAGCGCGATCGGCCCGAGCTCGTGGTGCCGGGCGGCCGACCCGACCACACCGACCTCCTGGCTCTCGAAGATCACCGGATCGCCGTGCACCGGCAGCGTGTCCACACTGCCGTCGAGGTGCAGGAACACCAGGCGGCGCGGCGGGTGCCCGAGATTGTGCACCCGGGCGACCGTCTCCTGGCCGCGGTAGCACCCCTTGCTCAGGTGTACGGCCGCACCGATCCAGTCCACCTCATGGGGAATCGTCTTGTGATCGGTGTCGAACCCCAGCCGCGGCCGGTGCGCCTCGATCCGCAGCGCCTCGTACGCCCACAGCCCCGCCAACGGCTTGCCCAGGTGGTCGGGCAGCTCGTCGCGCGGCACCAGGAAGTCCTCCGCGGCCGTGGACAGCACGGCCAGGTCGTCGGCCCGCGACACCTCGACCCGCAGCATGAACCGCATCCGGTCGAGATAGTCGATCAGGCTCTGCGCGGTGCCCGGCTCGACATGGGCCAGCATGCTCTCACCGTCGTCGACGAGCGTCAGGTGGTGCAGCACGTGACCCTGCAGGTCGAGATCGAGCGTCTGCGTCCACTCGCCTGGCTTCAGGGTGTCGAGTTTCTGCGAGGTGAGGTCGTTGAGCCATTTCAGCCGGTCTACGCCGGAGATGCGGACCACCTCACGGTTGCTGCGGTCGACGACCGCCTCACCCTTGGCCAGCGCACGCTGCTCGGCGAACAGATCGCCGTAGTGCGCGGCAACGTCGGAATCCGGCCCATCGGCCGCGACGGCACCGGGGAGATCGAGCAGAGGGCTACGCATGCCCTCCAGGTTATCGGCACTCACGCCACCGCCTGAAAACCCCCCACCCACTCACCCAGCCCTCGGCCACGACCACTCGCCCACGTACAGCAGCCGTCCAACAACCGGAAGCGACCACTCACGTACTAACGGCAGCCGCCCAACACCTGGGCACACGACCACTCACCCACCCACCTGTGGCAGCCGCTCAACCCCCCGTGAACGACCACCGCCCCAACTCCCAGCAGTCACGACAGTCACGGGAACGCCCGGAGGCGGCCGTCCTCCCGCCCGCTACCGGCAGTTGCGGCACCGTCCGAAGACGGTCAGATGGTGCACATCCGCGACGAACCCCAGCTCCTCGTCCAGCCCCTTGACCAGCCCGTCCGCCAGCTCGGGCCGTACCTCGAACACCTCGTCGCACCCCCGGCACACCAGGTGCACGTGATCGGCCTCAGCGGCCAGGTGGTAGGTCGGCGCACCGTGGCCCAGATGCGTGTGGGTCACCATGCCGAGCTCTTCGAGCAGCTCCAGCGTCCGGTAGACCGTGGAGATGTTCACGCCACGCGCGGTCTCGCGGACCTTGACGCAGATCTCCTCGGGCGTGGCGTGCTCCAACGTCTTGACCGCCTCAAGGACGAGCTGGCGCTGCGGGGTGACCCGGTAGCCCTTGGCGCGGAGTTCCTCATGCCACTGCGTCTCCGTCATGCCCTGAGTGTACGGCCCGGCGATATTCACTTGCCCCTTTCGCGCACAAGCGCATAGCGTCTTTGGTACGCGGAAAGGAGGTGGTCCAAACAATGGTGAATCATAGTTGGGCTAGCGAGGTGGTTGTCCGCTAGCGCTGCGGACTGTTGTCTCGTGACGTATGCGAATACGAGGCAACCACCGGGGCCCCTGGTAGCCGGAGGGCGGGACCATGATCCCGTCTTTGGTCCATCCGGCCCACCTGCCGAGCAGGTGGAGTTCGCCTGGGGCCCTTCTTCATGTCCACGTCGGGAAGCCGAGCCGTTGCACGCACCTTGCCGGACGGACGCCCCGCTCGTGAAAGCCCCGCCTGACGCTTCGGGCCGTGGCCGGCACCGGCTCCAAGAGCACGACCGGGACCACTCACCCGGCCGCTGAGGGGACCTCGACACGACCGGAGTCACTCACCCGGCCACCGGGACCTCCGCACGACCGAGTTACACCCTCGACCACCGCAGAGCACCACCGGGGTTACTCACCCAGCCACCGGGACCTCGGCACGACCGGGTTACGCACCCGACCACCGAGACCTCCGCCACCGCAGAGCACCACCGGGATTACGCACCCGACCACCGAGACCTCGACCACCGCAGAGCACCACCGGGGTTACTCACCTGGCCACCGATATCCCAGCCGCTGATGTTCCGGCCAGCGATATCCGGACCACCGATATGCCAGCCACCGGTGTCCTCAGTCGCCGATATGCCGCCACCATGATCGCTACGGCATGAAGCGCGACTCGGGGGCGAGGGAGACAGTCTCGAGAGACGAGGGGACAGGCTCGAGGGGCGAAGGGGCCAGGCGAGACCAAGAGCCCCCGTTCAGTGCTCACCCCGCGCCGCGATGCCAAGCTTGTCGCACGCGTCCCGATAGAGCTGCACCACGGCCTTACGCACCTGGGCCCGCTCGGTGAGCGTCTCTCCCCAGGGCACCCGCACCCGCTCCCCACCATCGACCATGAACTCGATCGCCTCGGCATCCACGTCACTCGTCACCGCCGAGGTGGCGTCGGGCCGGCCGCCGAGCGCCCGCACGATGATCAGCGAGTCCCCGGCGTGGTCGTCATTCATGTGGCGCTTGATCGCCTCGACGGCGTCAGCGGTGAAAGGCGTGCTCATATCGGCTCAAGCTACCTTCTTCAGCTCCGCCGACATATGGTCCGTGAGCGGGTGACCCACGGCCGCCATCTCGTACGCCCACATCAGGTTGCCGTTGACCAACCCGTACAGCCGGTGCCCCGCCGTGTACTCCTTGGCGGTGCCGGTACGGGCCACGACGTCCGTCCGCAGCTCGATCTTGTGGAAGACGACCTCGCCGATGTAGATCTCGACGATCCCGGTCGGGTGGGCGAGCACCACCTCGATCTGCCTGTCGGGCTGCGGGCGCCAGTACCCCGACTCGGTGGCCAGCGGCTTGACCCGGTTGCCGTCCTGGTCGAGCAGCCAGGTGCGGCTCACGTAGCTCAGGAACGGCTTCCCGTTGTGCCCGAACTCGATCTCCTGCCCGAAGTTGAAGCTCTCGATCGTCGGGTAGCCGCCCACGCCGGCGCCTTCCCACCGGCCGAGCAGGAACGCAATGGGCTCCAGGGCGGGGTGCACCTCAGGTTCTTCCATGCTCCCCAAGCGTAGTGCTCCTGGCTCGCCGTACAGCCTCGGTGTACAGCTCGGTGGTGAGATCATCGCGGCCGATGCCGACGTCCGCCATCACCTGCCTGATCACCCGCAATGCGCCGGGCACCGCGTCGGGCTCGACCACTGCCTCGATTTCGAGAAACGTACCGTCGAGTTCGGGAATGGTCACGAGCGTGGCCAGCAAAGAAAGCCCCGACTTCGAAATCCGGTAGTTCCTGCACCGCTTTTCGTACCGAATCACTTCCCGCAACCCAAGTTTGCGCAGCACCGCTTCCATCGCCACCGGGTCCTCGACGCCGGTCTCGTACTCAGGCTTGGACCCGCTGACCGGATCGACGCTGGGATCCTTGAACGTGAGCAGGCTCACCGCGCCATCGTCCACCACCCTCACCCGGATCTCCCTCCCATCGCGGGAGTACCGGAGATCGGGGGTGTCGTAGTAGACATCGCGGTAGACACTGGCCGTCTCCGGCGCACGCTCCCGCAACGCGGCCCGTACGCCGACGGGATCCCGCACGACGGCCTTCAACTCGGCCTCGATCCACATGCTCCTCCTTCAGCCTCCCTCGTAGCAGCCCGTGGAGCGGTGCCCTCTGGCGCCCCTGCGCGAGCCTGTCGGGCGGCGCCCTCCGGCATCCCTCGTAACAGCCCGTGGGGCGGCGCCTTTCGGCGTCCCCTGCGGGAGCCCGTGGAGCGGCGTCCTCCGGCGTCCCTTGCGGGAGCCCGTCGGGTGGCGTCCTCCGCCGTCCCTTGCGGAAGCCCGTCGGGTGGCGTCCTTCGGCGTCCCTTCGGGGAGCCTGTTGGGCGGTGTTCTTCGCGGCGTTTCTTCGGTCAAGGTGGGGTCTTTCCCGCGCGGGCTTGTGTATTCGGTTGGAGTCCTTCGCCGGAAGTCGGGGGGCGTTAGGGTGACGGTATGGAACGATCACTGGTGATCAAGGTGACCGCCGGGGCGGATGCCCCTGAGCGGTGCAACCAGGCGTTCAATGTCGCGGCCGCCGCGCTCGCGAGTGGTGTGCCCGTTTCCCTGTGGCTGACCGGCGAGGCCTCGTGGTTCGCGCTGCCGGGCAGGGCCAAGGAGTTCAGCCTGCCGCACGCCGCGCCACTCGCCGACCTCCTCGACGCCGTGCTGGCGGCGGGGCGCGTGACACTCTGCACCCAGTGCGCGGCCCGTAGGAACATCACGGTGGACGATCTCATCGACGGGGTCCGCATCGCGGGCGCGCCGGCGTTCGTCGAGGAAGTGGTCAGGGAAGGTGCCCAGGCGCTGGTCTACTGATCCTCCGAGATCGTAGGCCGCACATCCCCCTGAGGCCCATCCGCCGGCGTCCCAAAGACGGGGCGCGCGAAGAGCAGGCGCCTGCCCTGAGTGCAGGGTGAGGCCTCCGGCCCGCCGACATCGGCCGCCGACCCCGGTGGCCGGTATCGGTGGCCGGTGGCGAGGGTGGCAAGGTGCGGGAGTCGTGGTGGGCGACAGCTCCAACGCCCGTTGCGCGCCGGTCGGCCCCTGGCTTTCGGCCCGGCCGTCGTGAGTTCACCAACCAATGCTCGGACCCCGGCCCCAGAAGCCTGTCCTGAACCCCGCCGTTCGGGCGGGCAGAGCGGGTTTGCCTAGGATCGGGAGTCGATCGAGGAGGCGGAGGGTGGAGATGACCGGCGCGTTGGCGGAGGCCGAGTGGGAATCGCATCGCTCCGCGGTCTTCGGGGCGGCCTACCGGATCCTCGGCACCGTGACGGAGGCCGAGGACGTGACACAGGAGGTCTGGTTGCGCGCCGTCGCCGCCGACCTGTCCGAGGTGCGGGATCTGCGGGCCTGGCTGGTGACCGTGGCCGCCCGGACGTCCTACAACGTGCTGCAGTCGGCCCGCGTCCGCCGCGAGTCCTACGTCGGCCCCTGGCTGCCCGAACCGCTACTGACCGGGCCCGACGCCGCCGCCCGGGTGCTCATGGACGAGTCGGTGAGCACCGCGATGCTGGTGGTCATGGAGACGCTCACCCCCGCCGAACGCGTCGCGCTGGTGCTGCACGACGTCTTCGACTTCCCGTTCGCCCGGATCGCCGAGGTGCTCGACAGCACGCCCGCCGCCGGCCGCAAGCTCGCCTCCCGCGCGCGGGCGCGGGTCGCCGCGGTCCAGGAGCGGCCCCGGGCGTCCAGGGCCGAGACCGAACGGCTGCTCAGGGCGTTCAAGGCGGCCGCCGACGCAGGTGACCTGGCCGGGCTCGTCGAGCTGCTGCACCCCGAGGCCGTATACGTCGCCGACGGCGGCGGCGAGGTGACCGCGGCGCGCAGGCCGGTCCGGGGCGCCGAGCGGATCGCCCTGCTGGCGGTCAGGCAGATCGAGCTGAGGCGGCCCGACGCGTTCCGGGTCATCGAGGTGAACGGGCGCCCGGCCCTGGCGACCTACCACGGCGGCGAGCTGGTCTGGCTCGACACCGTGGAGATCGCCGACGGGCGGATCACGACGTTCAGGCGGCTGGTCAATCCGAACAAGCTCGCCCGCCTCGGTCACATCTGACCCCGCCGTCTTGTCTCCCTGCCGACCGGCCCCCGATCCCCCGGGGGCCAGGCGGAGAGAGGACGGGACAGTGGCGCACGTTGTGATCATCGGAGGCGGTTTCGCGGGCGTGTGGAGCGCGGCGGGAGCGGCGCTGGCGCGCGGAGCGGCGGACCTGCGCATCACGCTCATCTCGCCGAACGAGCACCTGGTGCTACGACCACGCCTGTACGAGCCGGAGCCGGACCTGGCCAAGGTGGAGCTCGGCAGAGTCCTCGGGCCGATCGGCGTCGAGCACCTGCGGGCGTCGGTGAGCACGATCGACACCGGCCGCCGCGTGGTGGTGGCCGACGGCCGGGAGATCGGCTACGACCGCCTGGTGCTGGCGGCGGGCAGCCAGCTCGTCCGGCCCGAGGGCCTGCCCGGCGCCGAACGGCTCTTCGACATCGACACCCTGGACGGGGCCCGGCGGCTCGCCGACCACCTGCGCGACCGCGAGAACTACCGTGCCGTGGTCGTCGGCGCGGGGTTCGTGGGCCTGGAGGCCGCGACCGAGCTGGCCGCCCGGGGCCGGGTGCTGCTGGTGGACCGCTCACAGGTGGTCGGGCACCAGCTCGGCCCGGGCCCGCGCGAGGAGATCGAGGCGGCGCTGGACAAGCTGGGCGTCGAACGACGCCTCGGGACGACGGTGACGGAGGTAGGCGACCGGTACGCCGTCCTGTCCGACGGCACCAGGGTCGAGGCGGACGCGGTGGTCTGGGCGGTCGGGATGAGGGCCAGCGAGCTCACCCGGCAGATCTCCGCCGAGCTCGACCACCTCGGCCGCGTGCCGGTGGACGGACACCTGCGCGTCCTTCCCGAGGTGTTCGCCGCCGGGGACACGGCCGCCGCGGCGTTCGACGCCGAGCACACGGTCATGCAGGCCTGCCAGCACGCCACTCCGCTCGGCAAGGTCGCCGGGTACAACGCGGCGGCCGACCTGCTCGGCGTGCCGCTGCGCGACTTCACCCCCGGCCCGTACGTCACCTGCCTGGACCTGGGCGGCGCCGGCGGGATCTTCACCCGGGGCTGGGACCGAAGGGTGATGGCCTCAGGCGCCGACGGCAAGGAGATCAAGACGCGGATCAACCAGGCAATCCACCCGCCGGTCGACGACGCCGCGAAGATCCTCGCCGCCGCCGACCACGTCTACCTGGAGTTGCCCTTCTTCCCTCCCGGCGAGGAGACCGGTCAGCCGGACAGGACGGCGGCCAGGCGTTCCTGGCGCAGGGCCTCGTAACGGGAGTTGTCGAGGGGTGCCAGGTCGCCCACCCGCCACGACAGCAGCAGGTCGGCCAGGGCCGGGTTGCGGGCCAGGGCGGGCCCGTGGAGGTAGGTGCCCACCACGTGGCCCGCGTAGCAGCCCTCGAAGCCGTCTCCGTTGCCCACCCCGACGAGGGTCCGGGACAGGGGCTTGACGCCGGGGCCCAGGTGGGTGATGCCCATGTGGTTCTCGAAGCCGGTCAGGGTGGGGAGGTTGAGCGCGGCGTCCACCTCGGCGGCCAGCTCGCCGACCGCTCGGGCGGGACCGCGGGAGCTGGCGATGTCCAGCAGCCCGATCCCGTCCACCGGCTGGCCCTCCTCGCCCCCGAACGTGCTGCCCATGATCTGGTATCCGGCGCACACCGCCAGCATGGCGGCGCCGCGGGCGATGGCGCGGTGGAGGCCGCCGTCGCGGCGCAGGCGTTCGGCGGCCAGGATCTGGGGGCGGTCCTCGCCGCCGCCGATGAGGTAGATGTCGCCCGAATCCGGCACCGGGTCCGCCGAACGTACGTGGATCGTCTCGGTCGCGATCCCCCGGCGGTTCGCGCGCTGCTCCAGGACGAGCGCATTGCCCTGGTCACCGTACGTGCTCAGCAGGTCAGGATAGATCCAGACGATGCGAAGGGCGCTGTCAGTCGGCACGGCCGAACTCCGTTCGGATCTGCTGGAAGGCGGTGTAGTTGGCGATGACGTCGACCCGGCCGGGAGGCTGCATGGACAGCGCCTCCGTGAACGAGCCGCACAGCGTGAACGGCACGTCCGCCACGTCGAGCCGGAGCGCCAGGTCGAGGCGGCGCTCGCCCGTCACGAAGACGGGGCGCCCGCGCAGGATGCGGTAGTCGACGTCCCACAGCCAGGAGGTGTCGCGCCCGTCGGGACCGTTGGCGTTGACCGAGAGGATGATCGGCAGCTGCGGGTCGGACACGTCGAACGCCTCCAACCACCCCGCCGGGTTCTTCGCCAGCAGCAGCCGCGCGTGGCGGCCGTCGCGCTCGACCGTGGTGTAGCGGCCGGCCACCGAGGTGACCTGGCGCAGCCGCGGCAGCGCCCGCTCCACCGGCACCCCGAACGCCTCGGCCACCGCCAGCGCCATCACCGCGTTGGACCGGTTGGCCAGGCCGGGCAGCTGGATGTCGAGCTGCCACCGCTGCCCGCGCGGATCGACGGCCACCTCGTCGTCGATCGCCCACTGCGGCTCCGGCCGGTGGAACGTGCACTCCTTGCACGCCCAGTCGGCGTCCTTACGGTCCAGCGGGCCGCCGCACTCGGGGCAGCACCAGGAGTCTTCCTTCCACCGCTGGCCGCCGGAGACCCAGGTGACCTTCGCGGCCGTGGAGGCGCCCCAGGTCACGAGCGGGTCGTCGCAGTTGGCGATGACGTGGGTGGGCTTGCCGGACAGCGCCCTGCGCCACTTCTGCGCGAGCAGCCAGATCTCGGCGGCGCGGTCCATCTGGTCGCGGCTGAGGTTCATCAGGCACACGACGCCCGCGCCGGTGGTGTCGAGGACCTCCGGCAGGTATTTCTCGTCCACCTCGAGCACGCCGTACGGGGCGGCCTTGTTCTGGGAGAGCGCCGAGACGTGGCCGGCGGGCATGTTGGCGCCCAGCGCGTTGGTGGCGACGTCGCCGAGCTCGAGGAGCGCCGAGGCGATCAGCCGCGTGGTGGTGGTCTTGCCGTTGGTGGCGCTGACCAGGGCCAGCTTGCGGTCGCGGGCCAGCTTGCGCAGGAGGTCGGGCTCAAGCAGCAGGCCCACTCGCCCGCCGATCACCGACCCGTCCCCGCGCCCGGTCATCTTGGACAGCGTCGCGGCACTGCGGCCCAGGACGCTGGCGAGCTGGGCCCGCAGAGGAAGCTGGGTCATGCCCAAGGATCCTAGTCGGCATTGGCCGATAGTCTGGAGATGCACACGAAAACGCGGCCCGGTCGGTAGCCCGGGCGAAGCTTCACCGTATCCGCCCTTCCATGGGATGTCCGGTGTGCCGGAAGCGGCCTCGACAGGCCGTCATTTGGCATACGCGCATGGAGGGCGACGTGGTGACGATGTCGGTCTATCTGGACGGGCCGTTCTGGGTCGGCGTACTCGAGATCGTCGAGGACGGCACGGTCCGGGCGACCCGTTTCACGCTCGGGTCCGAGCCCACCGATCCGGAGCTGTACGAGTTCCTGCGGCGCCACGGCGTCGCGCTGCTCGAACGGGCGGCCGCCGCGCCTCCCGTCCCCTCGGAGGGGCGGGAGACCAAGCGGGTCAACCCCAAGCGGGCCGCGAAACTGGCGGCCCGGGCGGCGGCCGGGGTGTCCCGCCGGAGCACGGCCTCGCAGGAGGCGCTGCGGCTGGAGCTGGAGACCCGGAAGGCGGAGGCGGCGGACGACCGGCGGGCCCGGCGGCGGGAGGCGGCTGAGCACCGGCGGGAGGTGGCCCGCCGCAAACGCCTCGAACGCCGCCGCGACCGCTGAGACCCTCCACCGTCATCGCTGAGACCCGCCGCGACCGCTGAGCCTCTGAGGTCAGGACGGTGAGGGGGCGGCGTCGACGAAGGCGATCTCCGGGGCGCCACCGTGGTCGAACGGCAGGACGAAGCGTCGCGGCCACGACAGCACGCCCTCCAGCCACCCCGCCCCCATCGTCTGCCCCACGTGCCGCAGCCGCGCCGACGACTCGATCCCGATCGCCACCGTCGTGATGTCCCGCTGCACCCCCTCGTTCTCGTCGTCCCCCAGGATGACCCGCCAGGCCAGCGCCCGGTTCCGGTCCACCTCCATCGACAGCGGGTGGTGCCGCAGCGCCTTGGCACGGTGCCCGAGCAGCTCGGTGTGCACGAGGTCGGGGTTGGCGCCGTTGCCGTTCGGGGGCTGGCGGAAGAGGGCGTACTCCATGGGCGGCGCGGGGCTGCGCAGGTTGGGGGCCGCGTGGCCGTACGGGAAGAGCCTGTCCACCTCGTGCAGCCACCGAACCTGCGGGATCACCCACGAGGCGCCCGGCCGGTCCCCGCCGCCGTCGAGCCCGGCGAGCAACCGCGTGGCGGTCTCGGCGGCCTTCTCGGTGAGCAGGGCGGGGTCGAACCAGCTGCGCAGCGACCAGGCGCGCCGCTGCACCGAGCGTTCGATCAGGGTCGCCAGCAGGCACTCGCCGCGCCGCGCCGGCAGCTCGCCCCAGGCGGCGCCCAGGGCTCGCGGAACGCCGGGCAGCGGCCGGTTGCTGACGAAGGCGAGCACGACCGTGTCGCACCAGATGCGCAGCCAGGCCCACTCGGGGGCGTCGGCGAGCACGTCGGCCTCGCGCAGCTCCACCAGCGTGCACGCCTGCCCGGTACGGCAGGACGCGCCGCACGCCGCGGACCGGCGGCCGCGGATGGGCGGCGGCGGGCCGGGCAGCACCTTCTCGCGGGACTCCCCCAGGGGTACGCGGACCCGCAGCGGCCGGTCCATCCCGTCGGCGAAGACGGCGGCCGAGCCCGGCTGCAGGGAGACCACGTGGCGGGACTGCTCGTCGCTGAGGTTCATGGCGGCGCCGACGAGCTTCCTGTCGTCCTCCGCCGGGAGCCGGTGCACGACCTTCAGCGCGGTGTTCTTGACGACGTCGGAGACGAGCTTGGTCGGGATCTGCTCCGCCACCACGATGCCCTCGCCGTACGCGCGGATCTCCGCCAGCAGCCCGGCCAGCAGCTCCACCGCGTGCGTGGAGGCCCGGCCGTGGCCGCGGTCGCGCAGCAGCCGGTGCGCCTCCTCGATCACGATGACGTGGCGCAGCTCGTGGGACTTCTCCCGGCGGGCCCGCATCCGCAGGTGCTCGACGATCCGGATGATCAGCGTGCCCATGAGGAACGCCTTGTCCTCGTCGTTGGCCACGTCCTCGATCGCCAGCACGACGTCCCGCTCCAGCAGGCCGCCGATGTCGGCGGGGTGGCCGCCCTCGAAGAAGCGCCCCGCCGAGCCGACCCGCAGGGACCGGAGCCGGAGCGAGATGAAGCCCTCCACGTCGGCCTGGACCTCGCGGCCGTAACCGATCTCCTTGATCACGTCCATGGCGTGCTGCTGGAGCTGTTCGAGGGTGGGGATGTTGGGCGGGACGTTCGAGCCCGGCACGGCGCCGCCGGTGACGACGTCCCAGCCGGTGGCCTCGTAGACGCGCTGCAGCGCCAGCGACATGATCTGCGGGAACGGCTCCTCGGCGTCGAACGCCGCCATGAACAGCGCCCTGACCATGTCGATGTGGGCCTGGACGGGGTAACCGGGCTCGGGTTCGAGCGGGTTGATGCTGAACGGCACGCCGTCGGGCGCCGACGGGTTGATGACGGTGACCGGGTCGTCGAGGCGCCCGGCCATGGCGGCGTACTCGGACTTGGCAGGCTCGATGGCCAGCCACGGGATGCGGGCCCGGCTGAGCTGCTCCAGCAGGTGGCGCACCGTCTGCGACTTGCCCGAGCCGGTGGCCCCGGTGACGAACGCGTGCCGGTTGAGCGTGGCCAGCGGCACCCGGAACGTCCCGACCCCCCTGTCCTGCCCGTCGAGGATCTCGCCCAGCTCCAGCTCGCCGCCGTCGGCCTCGGACGTCACGTCGAAGAAGCCCGACTCGAGCACGCGCACCCCCGGGACCTCCCGCCTGGGCAGCCCGGCCAGCGCCGCGAGCGCCCCGGCGGTGGCGGCGAACGGGGCGGCGGCGCCGTCCGTCGGGTCCTGCATGGTGATGGCGAGGGCCTCCGACAGGCCGTAGGCGGCGCCGTGCGAGCTGCGCAGCCGGTACGGGTGATGGCTCATCTCGACCGACCCGACCAGCACGGGAGCGATCTGCCGTAGCTCCTCGGCGGTGGCGCCCCCGGCCAGCACGCGAACGTTCCAGAGCCCGGCCTCCCTGAAGGCGTCCAGCTCCTGCATGCGCCGCTCGGCCCGCTCGGCGTCGAAGCGGGAGCGCTCGGAGGCGTCCCCGTACTGCCTGAGCACGTTGAGCTGGGTACGCAGGTGCGCCACCTCGGCGTCGAGCAGGTCGGTCGGCTCGGCCACCACCAGCCAGGCGAAGGGCCGCGACATGAGCGTCACCAGCGTCGACTCGAACAACGTCGGCCGCCTGAGCTCGTCCGGGTCGAACTCGCGACCCTTGTTCCCCAGCGGCGGCGCCTGGCGGCCCGGGCACGGCGTCCACACCAGGTCCGCCAGGTCGGCGAGATACTCCTCGTCGAGCTGGACCCCGCGCGCCCCGCCCGGGAACAGCAGCGGCTGCGGCCCGCTCGGGCGGCCGGGCGCGTCGGTGGACCTGCGCGGCTGGCGCGGCGGCGACAACGGCCCGGCGTTGGTGATGAGCTCGAGCGGCGCGCCGGATCCCCGCGACAGCCACCCGATGACGAACGGCCGGTCGCGTTGCGCCGCCGACAGCACCGCGGGCAGCACGGTGACGAAATCCCACTCCGCCGACGAGCTTCGCGAAGGCGCTGCGATCGACTGGATTCGATACCAGGGCCCATTCAGCGACACACTCGGCTGCATTTCATTCCCCCACAGACGGTTCTTTGTTAAATTCCGCCAACCGTCAGCTCGTCACGTTGACATTGACCATGTCATTGCCTGCCCTTGCGCCAGTCCAGGCGTGGCGGTGGTGGCCCGAGGTTCGGTGGGGGTTCCCCGTCGGTGCCCTGTGCCTGGGGGTCGAGCGCGAGCACGGCCTCGCGTACGTCCTCCAGCTCGCCGAGCGTGGTCTTGGGGAAGGTCAGGATGGCGGGGTTCGCGTCGGCGAGGCGTACGCGCCTGCCCTGGGCCGTGGCGTCGGTGACGATCACCGAGGTCGTGGGGAGCTGCTGGAGCTGGTGCGGCTCGACGAGGAACTCGCGCGAGCGCTGCAGCACCCGCTCCTTCTCGGAGATCTTGTCGGCGGTCCTGCCCCACTCGGTGGACTCGGTGATGTCGCCGGCCAGATCCGCGAGGTTCTCGTCGCGGTCCTCCGTGCCGTCGTCGTCCATCTGGGAGATCGTGGAGGTGTAGCCGCCGTCGAGGCCGGGCAGCGAGTCGCTGATCGTCTCGGTGAGCTGGGCCAGCTCCAGCCGGTGCTCGGTGCCGACGTGCTCGCTGGCGACGCGCGCGTCCTCGGCGTTGCCCAGCCGCATGAACGCCACCGCCGCGTGCCCCCTGCCGAGCCGCTCCCGCACGGTGGGGGTCAAAGACCGATAAGTCAGGACCAGTCCGGTACGGGAGGTCTCGCAGGCGTCCATCAGCCGGTCGAGCACGTCGCCCCTGAGCTTGTCCGCGCCCGCCACGATGATCGTGTGGTACCAGGGCCGGTCCGAGGCCGGGGACTGGCGCAGGATGTGGGTGAGCGCGGTGGCCACGTACGTGCCGAGCACCCGGTTGCCGAAGGCGCCCGCCTGCCGGTCCATGCTCACCACCCGCAGCCGCGCCGGCGGCAGCCGTACGGCCTCCGAGCCGAGCGTCTCCAGCTTGCGCAGCTGCGACTCCAGCGCCCAGGCCCGCTCGATCACCACCCGCTCGCTCACCCCGCGCCCGAACAGCGTGCCGATGCGCTCCAGCTGGGTGGCCGTGATCAGCCCGAACCTCAGGTCGTCGCGCGGGTCGCCCACCTGCGCGAGCGCCCGCAGCGCGGCCGTGACCTGGCTGATCGTGGCGTTCTCGCCGAGCACCTCGAGCACCCGCTCCAGGATCGCGTTGTCGAAGCTGAGGTCGCGCGTGGTGCGGTGCTCCTCGCTCACGCTCACCACGTGCGCCAGCACGTCCGCGAACGCCTCCGGCTTGAGCGTGGCCCCCAGGTCGAGCTTGGGCAGATCGACCGGCAGCACCCAGACCAGCGGGTCGTCGCCGCCCTTGCGGGCCAGCTCGATCAGGTCCTTCGCGATCGCGCCCTCGGACAGGTCGAGCACGGTCAGGTGGCCGCCGCTGTAGAGCCGCGTGGCGCCGAGCAGCGTGATCAGCGCCGACCAGCCGGGGAGCGTGCCACCCGCCACGTCGATGCGGTCGATCTCGTCCGGCACGGCGACCGCGTACCACGAGAGCTGCCTGTCGTGGCGCTCCTTGGAGTCCTGCCACTCGCGGTAGCGCTGGGCGTGCTCCTCCTGGGCGCGGAACAGCTCCTTGTCACGTTCCTCGCGCCGGCGCTCGTTCCTGGCCTGCTGCTCCAGCACGCGGTACTTCACCGCCCGGTCGCCCTGCAACAGCGCGTAACTGCAGATGCCCGCCACGCCTCCGGCGGCGGAGAGCCCGGCGATCGCGAACGGCCACGCGAGGTAGCCCGCGATCCCGGCGGCCAGGATGAGCACGGCCAGCACCAGCATGAACGTCCGGACGAGCCGCACGGGCTTGTTGAGCATGTCCTCCTGGAGCCGCTCGCGGCGCAGCAGGTCCGGGTCGACGGGGCCGGGCGGGTCGGCGGGCTCCTCGAGCGGAGAGGGGCGCTTGGGCGGCGGGCCAGGGTCGGAGTGCAGCAGGATGTACTGCCAGCCCAGGTAGATGCGGTCCGCCTGGAGCTGGGCATGCTCGGGATGCACGTCCGTCACGTGACCCTCCGGCCGCCGATATGTCGTTAGGAGTAAGGGCCAACCCTTTCCGCTCCGTGACAGCGTATGAGCTTCGAGGCCCGTAGCGGCAGGGTTTCTCGGCAATTCTCCCAGTCCGATGGGAGTATTGCGGCAGATGGGACAAGCGAGACCTACTACCATCCTTACCCATGACGGAACCCTCCGGCGCAAGCAGTGACAAGCCCAGACGCCCGGTAGTGGTGCCCGCCCTTGCCCTGGTGGCTTTCACCGCCATCGGCATCACCGCCCTCCTGGGCGGACTGAGCGAGGCCGCTGAGGAGCCCGAGGCGCTGGGCGCGGGCGCGGTGCTCGATCAGGGCCTGTATGCCACCAAGTTCGTCGAGTCGCGCGTGACGGTGCAGAAGGCCGAGTCGCAGTGGGACGAGGACAAGCGGTTCGTGGAGCTGGTCTTCGAGGTCACCAACAAGGGCGACAAGACCTACCAGGTCGGCCTGCCCCCGGCGAAGCTGGAACAGGCCTTCACGAGCGACTCCTTCGCCGGCTCCCTGGTGAAGATCTCCCCCGCCTTCCCCAAGGACGCGGGGCCGTTCACGTTCGCCCAGGCCAAGGGGGGCGAGACCGGCCAGCTCCACCCGGGGGTGACCAGCCAGGTCATCCTCCGCTACCGGCTCAAGGACAACGAGCAGCCGCCGGAGACGATCACGATGGACGTCGCGTCGTTCGAGTACGAGCCCGGCTTCAGCAGCAACGTCCCGCGCTGGCAGATGGTCTCCAACGAGGACCTCGACACCATGAAGTTCTATCCCGAGATCAAGGCGCGGGTGACTCTTGCGGTCAAGAAGGGTGACGCAACGTGACCGCCACGCAGCAAAGATCAACTGTCGCGCCCCGTCGCCGCGGCAGGAGGGCGGGCCGGGGACCGGGGATCGGCACCCGGCTGCTCAGCGGCGTCGTCGGGCTGGTGCTGCTGGGCGGCGCCGCCTGGCTGCAGACCCTGCACATGGCCGAGGGTGAGATCACCGACCCGATCACGTACACGGGCGCCAAGGGCGAGATGGTGGACGCCCGGCGGTTCTCCCTGCGGCTCGACTCGTTCACGGCCGCGAAGTCGATCCAGAGCGGCAGCAAGACGATCGGGACCGACAACCTCTTCCTCGTCGTCAACGTCACGGCCAAGTCCAGCCTCAAGCCCTATCACCTGGAGCAGCCGGAGCTGCTGACCGCCGACGGGAAGAGGTTCGACGCCACCGACCGGGTCAGCAACGACCTCACGATGGCCATGTCGTGGGTGCAGCCGGACATCTGGAAGAGCGGGCGCTTCTTCTTCGAGGTGCCGTCGTCCGAGCTGGCGGGGGCGCATGTCGTGTTCGGGCTGAACAAGGGGTTCGTGGTGGAGCCGTACCAGCCGGAGGTCGAGGTGGATCTCGGCCTGGACGACGAGGGCGCGCGCAAGCTCGCGGCCTCGCCTCAGGACGTCTACTCGACCGACAAGAAGTGATCTCAGGATGAGCACGAACGAGCGCGACTGGTTCTCGCCCAGGAACGACCCGCGGCGCGAGGACGATCCGGCCCCGCCCCCGCCCAGCCAGGAGCCGCCGCCCGGCCTCGGCAACCACTCCGGCGGCGGCGCACCGCCGCCCGGCCAGGGACGGCGCTCCGGGCACGACCCGCGCCTCGATCAGGACCTGCTCGGCGAGGAGACGGCGCCGGTCCCCCGGGTGCCGTCCGCGGGCGACCTGCCCGGCCGTGGCGGCCGTGGAACGCCGCCTCCGGGCTACGGCGCGCCGAACGGGCCGCAGGAGGCGATGGGCTGGCCTGAAGCGCCTCGGGAGGCGATGGGCCGGCCCAACCCGCCGCAGGAGGCGCTGGAGTGGCCCAACGCGCCACAGGGCCCCACGCATCCCCAAGGCCCCGCCCACGCCCGGCCTCCGGCGGACGCCCAAGGCCCCTCGCAAGGCTTCTCGCACGGCCAGGGCCCGGCGCACGGTCAGAGCCCCGCCCATGGGGAAGGCCCGGCACACGCGCGAGGCCCGGCGCACGGCCAGGGACCGGCACACGCGCAGGGCCCGGCGCGGAGGCCGGGGCTGCCGCCTCGCCCCACCCCGCAGCAGCCCCGCGCCCGGCACGCCGCCCAGCCCGACCAGCAGGTGTGGCCCCCGGCCCCCCGAGAGCCCGTAGGCGGCTCCACACAGCCTCTGCCGGCCGTCCCGGCCGCCATGCCCGTGTCGCCGCAGCAGGGCCCCGGCACGCCCCTCCCGCGCCGGCAGAGCCCCGATCCGGAGCCCGTGGCCCACCAGGCGTCCGGGCCCGAGCCGTCGCCTGAGGCCCCGCAGGAGGCCCCTCCCGGGTCGCGGCGGGCCGCCGCCCCTGGAGGCCGCAAGAAGCGCACGGTGCTGGTCGCCGTGGCCGCCGTCGTCGTGTCGCTGGTCACCATGGGCGCCCAGTCGTACGACGGCTACCTCTTCTACGAGAAGACCACCACGAAGGAGACCAAGGAGACCGTCGTCTCCGCCGGCCAGGCGGCCAAGGTGAAGAACATCGAGTGGCGGGCCACGGTCACCCGCATCGAGATGCCCGACAACCTCCCGTACGGCCCCGAGGTGACCGCGCTGAGGGTGGACATCACCAAGAAGATCCTCGACGCGGGCAGCGTCACCAAGACCGGCCTGTTCACCGAGGCCAAGCTGGAGGACCGCGCCGGCCGCAGCTGGGTCGTGAGCGTCGATCCGCAGAGCGACCGGCCGACGGACCGGCTGGAGGTCGGCAAGGAGTACAAGTTCCTGGCCGCGGCGGTGGTGCCGACCGCGGTGGCGGACGAGGTCGAGCTGTCCTTCAGGCCGAGCAACTACCGTTCGGACACGCCCACGGCGGACCTCTTCAAGCGGGACACAGCGGCCAACCTGGAGGGCGACGCGGACGTCCTGCGGTTCAGACGGCGCTGACCGCTCGGACGTCCCGGAGCCGGCTCAGACGTCCTCGAACGGCTCGCCCCTGAGCCGTGCCCTGGTGGCCGCGAGGTCGTACGTGGCCGCCAGCAGCGCCATCGTGAGCACGGCCACGACCGTCTCGCGCACGAAGCTCAGCGGCGGCCCCTGGAACTGCCACACCCACTCCCGCTCGGTGCCGATGAGCCACCGCAGCCCCCGCTCGGCGTACTCCCCGCCGACCAGCAGGCCCACGTAGCACAGGCACATCATGCCGAACAGCGGGAGGCCGGCCTTGACCACCATCCGCAGCGAGTTGGCCAGCGGCAGCCAGCGGTCCCTGAACCCGCCGGTGAGATGGTCGAACGACTTCTGGGTGAGGTCGTGGGTGCCTTCCAGCCGGTCCACGCCCCGCTCCAGGCGAGTGCCCTTGACCAGGGCGCGGGTCTCGTCGGAGTACGAGCCGAAGACGAGCATCGCCACGGTGAGCCAGGCCAGCGGGACGGCCACGGCGTCGAGGAAGAACGGCCAGGCGTCGCCGAGGAAGCCGGTGACGGTCTCCCACAGCGGCACGTTCTTCTGCGCCTCGGCCCAGAGCTCCTCCGTGCCGGCCACCACGTTGCGGTGCTCGACCCAGTCGGTGCGCGCGGTGCCGATGTAGAGGGTAGCGTTCAGGCCGTAGAAGACGAAGGCGAACTCCGAGAAGGCCGCGCAGAAGCCGTAGAACTTGCCGTTGCCCTCGGTCTTCTCCAGGAGCTTGGCGAAGAGCAGCTTCAGCCCGAACATGACGGCCATCGCCCCCAGCGACACCCGCCAGTCGAGGTCCGTGAGTCCCCGGCCGACCTGGGACTGCTCCCCGAAGAAGGACGCCGACGTCTGGTCGTAGATGTGGTGGAACAGGTCCATCTGGTAGACGTCCCTGGCGTCCTCCGTCTGGAACCCCCACGCCAGGTAGAGCACGGCGAAGGCCGGGGCCACCCGGTCGAGCACCCGGAAGAAGCGCTCGTCCTGCATGCCCTGCTCGGTCTTCGCGCGCATCTCCCACAGGGCGTTGCGCAGGGAGTACAGCATGCCGGCGGTGACCGTCATCACCGACAGAATGATCAACGTGAGCAGCGTCATCACGAGGACCAGGCGGACCTGCCGGAAGTCGCCGTAGGCGACCTCGGTGGCGGCGTAGAGCAGGACGAAGCGGGTCAGCTGACCGGCGGCGTACCAGAGGATCAGTGGCAGGGCGCACTTCCCCGCCAGCCGTAGGGCGTGCAGGGGCAGCGAATACGGCGACGGCATCCCCTGAGCCGGCGTAGGCCCAGGTCGGGGAGGTGCCGCCACACCTGTCGAACCGGACATCTGCAGAATCGTATCGGTCTGTCACACATGTCGCAGCAGCAACCCCGGAAAGCGCGATGCTCCGCATGCCAGTGCGGGTGTGGTCCCTGGGCAGTGACAAAAGAATTATCGGCGGGGAAATGGCGGTCCCGCAGCGGGGCGCGTGCCATTGCTCTATGGAGCCACGGCCCGCACTCGACGCCGATCCCCACGTCGTGGGAGATCGCCTCCGGCGGCTGCGGCACGAGCGCGGCGTGTCGCTGTCGGAGCTCGCCAAGCGCGCGGGCATCGACAGAGAAACCTTGTCGGACGTCGAGACCGGCAAGGTCGACGCGACGGCGGAGACGCTCTGGGCGATCACCGCGCAGCTCGGGGTGCCGATCGGGGCGATACTCGACGCGCCGCCCGAGCCGCAGATCATGCGGGGCAGGGCGATGGAGGCGGAGCTGCTGGAGGTGTTCGAGGACGACCGGATCACGTACGAGCTCTACCGGGTCACCGTCCCGCCGGGCCTCACCCAGACCTCGCCCGCCCACCACGAGGGCGTGAGCGAGCACGTCACGGTCTTCACGGGCACGCTCAGCGCGGGCCCCATGCGCGAACCGCTCACCGCCGGGCCGGGCGACCACATCTCGTGGATCTCCGACGTGCCGCACGGCTACCGCGCGCACGGCCCCGACGTCGTACGCGCCACGCTCCTCATGCGCTACCCGATCAAGCCTTAGGCATTGGCGGGCCGGCACGTGCGGCACGGCCGGTAGCCGGCGGCCCTGGCCTGGGCGATGGTGCGGAAGCCGTGCCGGTGCCGCGGCGTGATGCGCCGGGCGTTGTGGCAGGTCGGGAAGCACACCACGCCCGTGGTGTCGCTGGCCAGGTAGAACACCCGGTCCCCCGCCAGCTCCCGCACCCGCTCCAGGTCGGCGCCCTCGGCCAGCAGCAACCGCTCCTTGGCCGCCGGGCCGAACACGTAGTCCCCCGCGACGCCGTCCGACCGGGTGACGCGGTGGCACGGGATCAGCAGCGGCACGGGGTTGCGGCCGAGCGCCGTGCCCACCGCGCGCACCGCCCTGGGCCGGCCGATCCGCTCCGCGATCCACGAGTACGGCCTGACCTCGCCGCGCGGGATCGTACGGACCGTCTCCAGCACGTCGCGCTGGAAGTCGCTCACCCCGCGCAGGTCCAGCCGCAGGCGGCCCAGGCGCCCCGTGCGCAGCGCGGGCAGCAGCCCGGCGGGCGGGCGTTCGGCGGGCAGCAGCGGGCGGGCGAAGCGCCCTCTGAACGCCTCGGCGAACCCGTCGCCCGGGCGCACGTAGGCCACGCCCTGGTCGGTGAACGCGACCCGCAGCTCCCCGATCGGGCTCGGGACGCGTACCCAGCGGGCCGCGATCCGGTCGAGCAGTCCCTCGGGCGCGTCGGCGGCCAGCGCCGACAGCCCGGCCAGCAGTGGATCGTGGGTCATCGGGCACCTCCCAGTGCGCGCAGCCGCCGCAGTCCCCGCGACACGTGCGACTTGACCGTGCCCTGGGGGATCCTGAGCACGGTGGCGATCTCGCTGACCGGCAGGTCGACGACGTGCCTGAGCACCACCGCGACCCGCTGCTCCTCGGGCAGCAGGCCGAGCAGCCCGGCCAGCTCGTCGCCGGTCTCGCGGCGCACCGCGGCCTCCTCGACGTCCTGACCGGGGTCGACTTCCTCGATCGGCTGGTCCCGCAGCTCCGGTGGCGGCTTGCGGGACCTGGTCCTGGCGCAGTTGCGCCAGACGTTCATCAGGATCGTCATCAGCCACGCCCTCGGCTGGAGCGTGGCGATGCGGTCGCGCTCGTATCCGGCCAGCGCCCTGTACGCACGCAGGAACGCCTCCGCGGTGAGATCCTCGGCGTCGGCCCAACGCCCGCTCAGCCGCAGCGCGGTCGAGAAGACCAGGCCGCGGTAGGCGCCGTACAGCTCGGCGAACCCCTCGTCGAGGTCGTCGAGCAGCGCCTTGCGCACCGGGTCGGGACAGTCGGTTTCTCTCACGTTGGTACAACACCGGCGCGCCCGGATCCGTTGCACCGAAAAGACCCGCGTCCGGATCGGACGCGGGTCTTTTACCTCAGCAGCCTCAGACGGCGACCGCGAGCGAGGAGACCTCGCCCAGCTTCGCCTCGACCTTGATGTCCCTGGTGACGCCGCCGCCCGCGATGATGCGGACGGTCCAGTCGCCGGGGGCGGCGAAGAAGCGGAAGACGCCCTCGTCGGACACCACGACTTCGCCGGTGAACTCGCCGGAGTGGTCGAGCAGACGCGCGTACGCCGTGCCGGCGCCGGTCACCACGCCCTGGATCACGGCCTGGGTGGACAGGTCGATCCCGGCGGGCAGAGTGATCGTCTGCTCCGGCGCTCCGCAACCCTGTGCAGCAGTCATCAGCGGGCCTCCCCCAGCTCGATCGGCACGCCCACGAGCGAGCCGTACTCGGTCCACGAACCGTCGTAGTTCTTCACGTTGTCCTGCTCGAGCAGCTCGTGCAGCACGAACCAGGTGTGCGCCGAACGCTCGCCGATGCGGCAGTAGGCGATGGTGTCCTTGCCGAAGTCGACCCCGGCCTCGCCGTAGAGCGTGCGCAGGTCGTCGTCGGACTTGAACGTGCCGTCGTCGTTGGCGGCCTTGGACCACGGGATGTTGCGGGCGGTGGGCACGTGGCCGGCGCGCTGCGCCTGCTCCTGCGGGAGGTGCGCGGGAGCGAGCAGCTTGCCGGTGAACTCGTCGGGCGAGCGCACGTCGACCAGGTTGAGCTTGCTGATGGCGCCGACCACGTCGTCGCGGAAGGCGCGGATCTTGGTGTCCTGCTCCTGCGCCACGTACTGCGTCTTGGCCCGCTCCGGCACGTCCCGAACCAGCTCGCGGGAGTCGAGCTCCCACTTCTTGCGCCCGCCGTCGAGCAGCTTCACGTTGGAGTGGCCGTAGAGCTTGAAGTACCAGTACGCGTAGGCGGCGAACCAGTTGTTGTTGCCGCCGTAGAGCACGACGGTGTCATCGTTGGAGATGCCGCGGTCGGACAGCAGGGCCTCGAAACCGGTCTTGTCCACGAAGTCGCGGCGCACCGGGTCCTGCAGGTCCTGCCGCCAGTCGACCTTCACGGCGCCACGGATGTGGCCCTTGTCGTAAGCGCTGACGTCTTCGTCGACCTCGACGAGGACGACTCCGGGAGTGTCGAGGTTGGCCTCGACCCAGTCGGCGTCCACCAGGGCGGCGGAGCGGCTCATTTGGAAACCTCCATTTTGGCGGCGGGCAGTAGACGGCGAATGAGCAGGTACATTTCGCAGCCAAGGCAGAATCCGAAGGCTGCGTTGAGGAAGGCGGCGAGGAGAGCCGCCGCCGTGGCCGCGAGGGCCAGCGGCGTGATCCCGGTGAGATATCCGACCAGGCCCGCGATCGCGAAGACCAGCCCCACCGCCTGCGCGAACCGCGGCGGGCGGGCGTCTTCGGTCTCCTTCGGGGCGCTCTTGACGAGCGCCTTGAAGAGCATCGTGTACGGCGAGCGCGCCACGACTCCGAGTGCGAAGACCATCGCCTGGACGGCGAGAAGCCAGGCACTCCCCGTCACCAGGACGAGGGCGAGGACCAGGGTGGTGATGGCCGCGCCGAAGCGCAGCGCTCTAGGATCGGCACGCATCGCGGGATGCTCCTGAAGGGTCGACGGGGCGGACCGGATGTCCGCGGGATCGTCCTCAGGCAGCGCGACAGAGCGCGGTGGTCACGCGGCAGAAATCAACCGCGCGCCGCTTCGTCAGCAGCTCTGTCGTTGGGTACATGCCGAAGACACTACTCGGCGTCTCGTCATCTGTCACATCTCGTCCGGTTGGTGAGACGATTCGTGAGACGACGTCGGCGACACGGCCGCGGCGAGGGCCGCCAGGACGTCCGCCTTGCGGGGCTGGCCGGCGGCCCTTTTCACGATCTTTCCGCTGGTGTCGAGCACCAGGACCGTCGGGGTGCGCATGATGTCCAGCCGCCGTACGAGGTCGAGCCGGGACTCGGCGTCGATCTCGACGTGGGCCACCCCCGGCACGATCCCGCTGACGTCGGCCAGGATCCTTCTGGTCGCCCGGCACGGCTGGCAGAACGCGGTGGAGAACTGCACCAGCGTCGCCCGCTCGCCCAGACCTGCGCCGAGGTCGGCCTCGGACAGCCGGTCGCCACCCGTGTCACGCACCCGTCCGTCGCGGCGCAGGCGAACCACCCCGATCACAGAGCCGAGCGCCAGAGTCGCCAGCGCCACCCACCAACCAGTCATCTCCCGATGCAACCACGCGCACCCGCGTTTACTTCCGCACCGGGATCCTGATCAGCACCTTCTCCTTCTGGTCGACCACGTAGAACGCGGTGATCTCGGACATGGGCAGCGTCGTCGACCGCTTGAAGACGGCCTTGTCCTGGTACGCCTCGCGGCTGATCGTCCAGCTCTCCGTCAGCTCGTGCCGCCCGCCGGCCACGACGAGGAGGCTGCAGGTCGTGTCGACGGGCACGCCCCGCACGCTCACGTCCAGCTCCGTGCCGCTGCCGCCGGGCCAGACCGACACGGTGGCGGAGTACTTCTCGGCCCTGTTCACGCCGGAGAACTTCAGGCCCTCGGCCATCTTGAACGGCGACGCGGACGGCGACGCTGACGGCGCCGCCTTGCTGGGCCGTTTGGCCTGCGGCGTCGGCTCGGCCAGCCGGCTCAGCGGCGCCTGGTCGGACTCCGAGGCCGAGTCCCGCATCGTCTGCGGCTCCTCGGTGGACACGGGAGCCGCCACCCCGGAGGCCGCCTGCTGCTGGGTGCCGCTGTTCACGACCGACACGATCGTGCCGCCGACCCCCAGCAACGCGACGGAGGCGGCCGCCACCAGCAGCAGCCGGCCGCGCCTGTTGCGCTTCGCGCGGGCGTTCAGCAGCCGGTCGAGCACCTGCCGCGGCGGGCTTGCCACCAGCTCCACGTCTCGTTCGGACACCTTGCCAAGAAAGGAGGCCACGCCTTCGAGGTCGAGCAGCTCGCGGCCGCACTCCTCGCAGGTCGCCAGGTGGTTGTCGATCTCCAGCGCCTCGTCGGGGTCGAGCGCGCCCAGCGCGTGCGCGCCCAGGGCGAGCCTTACCTCCTCGCACGTCATCATGGCGCCAACCCCCGCTCCTCGAGGGCCAGTTTGAGCGCCCGCAACGCGTAGTAGGTGCGGGATTTGACCGTGCCCGGCGGTATGCCCAGCGTCGCCGACGCCTCCTTCACCGATCGCCCCCGATAGTAGACCTCCAGCAGCACCTCACGGTGCTCCTGCCTGAGCACGGCCAGCGCCTCGGCCACCGCCCACGACTCGACGGCGCGCTCCAGGTCGTCGTCCGCCGGCATGACGGCCAGCGCCTCGTCCCCGGTCTCCTGCGGTCTGGCCTTCTTGGCCCGATGCTGGTCGACAACAAGGTTCCGGGCCACCGTGAACAGCCACGCGCGCACCGGCCGGCCCGAGAGGGCGTCGGGATGTCGCCAGGCCCGCAACAGGGTCTCCTGCACGACATCCTCCGCCCGCCCGGAATCACCGGTCAGCCGCAGGACGTAGCCGTAGAGTGGCCCGGCATGCTCGTCGAAGAGGGTTCTCACGAGTTCCTCATCCGCGGTGCCGGCTGCGCTCACAGGCCCTCCTTCGTCGGGCCTGTGAGCGCTGCGCTGCTGTGCCGATTGGCTCGCTCGCTGCGCTCTCTCACGTACCTCATCACGTACGTCGGGCCGGACCGGTTCAGACTCATCCACGGATCGGCACGTCAGACGCTTCGGCCGAGATCTCCAATCCTTCGGCCACGCTCTTGACCCCGGTCACCTTCACGTCGAAGGGCAGCTTCCCCTTGAACTTGATGGTGTAGGAGACGAGCGACGCGAGCTGGTCGGGCACGCCCTCGATCTTCTCGGCCTGGATCTTGATGCCGCCGTCGACCAGCTCGACCCGCATCTCGGCGTTGAACTTCACCTTCTGCACCCCGACCGTCACCTCGCCCGACGCCGTGAGCCGCTCACCGTTGCCGCCGATCTTGACGCCGCTGGGGGCGTACTTGTCGATCGTCGCCCTGGTCAGGGTGCCGGCGATGGCCACGCGCCCGGCCTGGATGTTGGCTCTGTTCTGCAGGACGTCCGCCAGGGGAGCCGTCACGTCGTAGGCGGCGCCCCGGAGGTTCTTGATCGGCACGCCACCGTAGGTGAACGTGCCGAGATTGAACCGTACCTCCGGATAGTGCCCCGAGATGGCCTGCGTGAGAAAAGGGATGCCCTCAATTGTCACGGTCGGCTTGTCGGACAGGTCGGTCGCGGCCGCGATCCGGTTGGAGAGATCGCGCTCCACGCCCGCCACGGCGACCCGGTCGACGGCGACAAGGAGAATGACCAGCACGATCAGGAAAATGATCAGCTTCCGCATGGGGCTCCCTGTCTGTGGCGGGGGTCAAGAGCCTATCGACTGGCCTCACTCATTCCCCCATGGAAGGCCCCATCACCCGCCGGCGAACGGCGGCAGCACCTCCACGGTCGCCCCGTCGGCGAGAACGACCTCGTCATGAGGGCGTTTGCCGACCGGAGAGCCATCCACGAGGAACGAGCAACGCCTCACCACGCGCGCCAGATCTCCACGCTTCTGTGTGATTTTCGTCATGAGTTCACCAAGAGTGACCGCGTCGAACGGCTCTTCCGCCACTCCGGCCGCCTCCTTCGCCGCAGCCCAATAACGTACCTTTCCCGTGGCCATGGGCACCTCACAATCCCTTTCCGGTCTATTGTGCGTCGCCCTTAACAAGGTTGTTTCGAGAGACGCGCTGTTCACCTGCTGGACGCGCAATGGACGCGACCGACTCGTGGGATATCCTCACCTACGGGACCTGGGCGACGAAGCCCCCGGGTCCTTGCGTGTTTGAGGAGGCCGTAATGAGCAACCTGCTCCTGCTGACCAACGCCCTCGAGCCGTCCGCCGAGGTGCTTCCAGCGCTGGGCCTGCTGCTCCACTCGGTCCGGGTCTCACCCGCGGAGGCGTCCGCGCTGATCGACACGCCTCCCGCCGACGCGGTCCTCGTCGACGCGCGGAAGGAGCTCGTGCAGGCCAAGAGCCTGTGCCGGCTGATCCGCACGACCGGCATCGACTGTCCGCTGCTGGTGATCGTCACCGAGGGCGGGCTGGCCGCGATGACGGCCGAGTGGGGTGTGGACGACGTGCTGCTCGACAGCGCGGGCCCGGCCGAGGTGGAGGCGCGCCTGCGCATGGCCACGGGCCGCATCTCGCAGGCCGCGACGGAGGAGGTGCCCGACGAGATCCGCAGCGGCGACCTGTCGATCGACGAGGCCACCTACACCGCGCGGCTGCGCGGCCGGGTGCTCGACCTCACGTTCAAGGAGTTCGAGCTGCTGAAATACCTCGCCCAGCACCCGGGCCGGGTCTTCACCCGCGCCCAGCTGCTGCAGGAGGTCTGGGGTTACGACTACTTCGGCGGCACCAGGACGGTCGACGTCCACGTGCGGCGCCTGCGCGCCAAGCTCGGCACCGAGTACGAATCCCTCATCGGAACGGTCCGCAACGTCGGCTACCGCTTCGTCCCCGACCGGCAGGACACCGCCGCCGTCTGATCGTTGACAGAGGCACCCGCCGATATGACACATTGTCGTTGAGGTTGTTTCGCGTCTGTCATACGAGGACACCGCCGTCCCCAGATTGGTGGTGTCGGGGTGGGTCTGTTCCGGTCGTTGGTGGACGAGGGCGCCAGGCCCCGCGTCTTCCGGCGTAACGAGACCATTTGCTCGCCGTTGCGGCCCGCCCACCGGATTTACCTCATCGACCACGGCTACGCCCGCGAATACACCCCCGTGGGCGAGCGCGAGGCCATCCACGACCTGCGCGGCGCGGGTGACCTCGTCGGCGAGCTCGCCTTCTGGAACCCGGGCGAGCGCGCCAAGGTGGACGCGCTGACCGAGGTGCGGGCCTGGCCCATCGACATGCGCCGGCTGCGCGAGCACGCCGCCGCCGGCCCGGCCGTGGCCACGGCGCTGGTGCAGGAGCTGTTCGCCAGGAACGTGGCCGCCCGCAGGCACGAGTCGCTGGCCCGCGCCCCCGTCGCCGCCCGGCTGGCCGTGTGGCTGCTGCACCTGGACGAGCGTTACGCGCTGGCCGCGGAGTCCGCGCCGCCGCTGTCCATGGAGACGCTGGCCGACCTCGTGGGCAGCTCCCCCGACGTGGTGCAGCGCCAGCTCACGCAGTGGGTCCAGCGGGGCTGGCTGGTACGGCCCGGCTACCGGCGGCTGCGCATCGCGGACCCGTCCGCGCTGCGCGATGTGGCGGGCGGCTGGGAGCACCTGTCGGAGCCGTGGCAGGGACGGGTGACGCCGTTCCTGACCAGGCCGGGAGCGCTCGCGGAGCCGCTGCCCCTCGGCGAGGTGCCGAAGCCGCGCCAGCTCCCCGCCGACGTGTCCGACTTCACCGGCCGCCAGCAGAGCCTGGACCTGCTCACCGCCTGGCTGGAGCGGCCCAGGCGGACGAACACCATGATCGTGCAGGGCCTGCCGGGCGTGGGCAAGACCGCGCTGGTGACGCACTGGGGGCACCTGCACGCCGGCCGGTTCCCCGACGGCCAGATCGTGATCGACCTGCGCGGGCAGTCGCCGAGCCAGCCGCCGATGACCCCGGCCGAGGCGCTCGGGCAGATCCTGCGCTCGCTCGGGGTCGGCGAGCACATGCCCGCCGACGACGAGGCCGAGCTGACGCTGCTCTACCGCAGCAGGATCGCCGGGCGCAGGCTGCTGCTCATCCTCGACAACGCCGCCGACCCGGCGCAGGTGCGGGCGCTGCTGCCGGGCGGCAAGGACTGCGTGGTGCTGGTGACCAGCCGCACGCGGATGGCGCCGCTGCGGGCCACCGGGCACGCCGACCTCATGGACCTGCCGGTGCTCGACCCCGGCAACGCGGTGGCGCTGCTGGTGGCCGTGCTCGGGGAGCACTCCCCGCGGGCCGCCGACCGGGACGCGCTGGCCGAGCTGGCCAGGGTGTGCTCGTACCACCCGTTCGCGCTGCGGATCTCGGCGGCCAAGCTGGCCGAGAGCCCCGGGCTGAGCGTGCAGGAGCGGGTCCAGGAGCTGCGCAGGCCGGGGACGCTCCTGGTGGGCGATCCGGAGGAGGCGTTCAGGTCGGCGCTCGACCTGGCGTATGAGTCGCTGAGCCCGGGGCAGCGGCGCGCGTTCCGGCACGTGGGGCTGCTGCCGGGCCGGGACTTCACGCCCGAGGTGCTGGCCGCCGCGCTCGGCGCCTCGGTCAGCGAGGCCGTGGTGGCGGTGGAGGGGCTGCACCGGGCGTATCTCGTCGAGCCGCTGGCCGGGCCGCGCTACCGGGTGCACGACCTGGTCAAGCGGCTGGCCAGGGAGCTGGGCCGGCATGCCGAGGCAGGCGTGCGGGAGGCCAGGGCGCGGCTGCTCGACCACTACCTGGCGGTGGCGACCGACCCCGCGACGGCGCCCGAGTGGTTCGAGGCCGAGCGGCGCTCGCTGGTCTCGGCCGTGCGGCTGGCCGAGGAGAGCGGCGCCCAGGGGATGGCGTGGCGGCTGGCCGAGGCCGTGTTCGAGCCGTTCAGGAAGCTGCGGTACAACGAGATCAACCTGGAGATCCAGCAGGCCGGGCTGACCTCGGCGATGCAGGTGAGCAACCGGCGGGCGATCGCGCGCATGCGCAGCAACCTGGGCTCGATCCACCGGGACATCGGGCCCTCGACGCTCGCGGCCAGGTTCATCGGGGAGGCGCTGGAGGAGTTCGCCTCGCTCGGCGACGCCGAAGGGCGGGCCCGCGCGCTCAACGACCTGGCCGAGGTGCACGGCATCGCGGGCCACAACGAGGAGGCCCTGCGGTGCGCGGACGAGGCGCTCGACCTCTACCGCGAGATCGGCGACCTGACCGGGGTGGCGAGCAGCCTGCACACGCTCTCGCGGCTGCACCTGTCCCAGGAGCGCTACGAACTGGCGTTGCAGCACGCGGGTCAGGCCCTGGAGGTACGCGAGGAGCTCGGCGACCGCAGGGGCACGGCACAGAGCCTGATCATCCTGGCCACGGTGCAGCGGGACCTGGGCGAGCCGAACGCGGCGCTGTCCGAGGGCCTGGAGGCGCTGTCGATCTGCCACGAGCTGGGCGACGAGCACGCCGAGGCCGAGACGCTGCTCTGCCTGGCCGAGATCTACGACCTGCTGCGGCTGCCGCACGACGCGCAGCGGGACGCCGAGCGGGCCCTGGCCGGGTACACGGCGACGGGCGACCAGCACGGCTGCGGGCGCGCCCTGTGCGCGCTCGGCCGGATCGCGCGCAACGGCTCCCGGTACGACGAGGCCCTGGCCTACTACGAGCAGGCGCTGGCCGTGCAGGTGGAGCTCCACCACGAGCAGGGCAAGGCGGAGACGCTCGGGGACATCGGGCTGGTGCACTGGCGGCTGTCCGACTACCTGCGGGCCGACGACTACCTCAACCAGGCGCTGACGATCAGCCGGGTGATCCGCGACGAGCCGGTGGAGGCCCGCATGCTCAACCGGCTGGCCAGGGTGCGGCGGCGGCAGGGGCTACCGCACGTGGCGTTCGTGTACGCGCTCGAAGCCCTGGACATCGTGCAGGGCATGGGCAACCGGCGGGCCGAGGCGGACGTGCAGGAGACGCTGGCGAACACGTACCTGTCGCTGGGGCAGCACCAGCCCGCGCTGCGGGCGGCCAAGTCGTCGCTGGCGATCAGGGAGGAGCTGCGGGACAACCGGGCCAGCGCGCTGCTGTCGATGGCGCAGGCGCTGCACACGGCGGGCGAGCCGCAGGAGGCGCTGAAGCTCGCGTGGGAGACGGTCGAGCTGCAGAACGAGACCGGCACGAAGGACCGGTGGGCGGCGGCGCTCACGACGCTGGCCATGGTGCTGCTGGACCTCGGTCTGGCCGGGGAGGCGCTGGTCCACGCGCGCCAGGCCAGGGACGTCCATCTGGAGTGCGGGACCAGGCGGGACCTGGGGTGCGCGCTGCGGGCGCTGGGGCTGATCTCGGCCAGGCTGGGGAACCGGGGCCCGGCCGGCGGCTATCTGCGGGAGGCGCTGCGGCTGCTGGAGGAGGTGGGGGACGTCTTCGAGGTACGGCGGGTGTCGGAGGATCTCCGCGAGCTGGGGGCCAGCCCCACGTCCTGAAATATCGCTAAAAGTCGTGAAATCTAGGATGTGAGGTCGCAGATCTTCTCCGGAAATTTCCGTTAGCTGGTGCTACCAGCTACTCCAACGGGGGTGATCCGGATGCTCAAGAACCATCTGCGTCGAGACCTTCAGTGGCTCAAACGCCAGGCGCGCAAGGACCGGCGGATCACTGTTGTCCTGCTCACCGGCGTGCTGGCCGCCTGGGTCCGCCAGCTCCCGCCGTCGGACCTCCTGGGCGGCTCCCCGATCCTGCTGGCCCTCTCCCTGGGGCTGCTCGGCGGATCGGGGGCGGCCTGGCTGATGTCGGCGTACTTCGTCACCAGGACCCTCAAGGCGCGCAGGGAGCCCGCGGAGGAGCTCCGGTGGATCTCCAGGATCAGCCGGGGCAAGGAGTGGGCCTTCTGCTCGCTGAGCGCCTACGTGGCCTGGCACCTGCTGCAGTTCGTCACCGCGGTGGTGCTGGGCTGACCTGGACGACGGCGGGGCGCCATCCTCGGAATGGGGCCGGGTGGCGCCCCGCCGTCACGCCCGGCCCAGCCGGGCCTCCTCCAGCGCCTTGACGTGGATGCTCGTGTCCGCGAGCACGAACTGCACGATCTCCGCCGTGTCCAGCTCGGCCAGGCCGAGGTCGACGTCGGCGTGGGCGTCGCACCATTCGACGATCGGGCGGGGGCTGGCGAGCGGGCCGGCGAAGTGGACGAGGCTGACGTACCAGCGGTCGCGTACGCGTCCGTGCTCCAGGTCCCGCACCCCGCGCGAGGCCATCGCGACCGCGAACCGCTCCCACAGCCTGACCAGCGTGTCGTCCTCCGGATGGCCGCAGACCAGGACGCCGCCGGGATGCGGGCTCACGCCCGCCAGCCGCACCCGCGCGGCCGGGACCCCCTTCGCCGCCTCGGCCAGCGCGTCCCGGTAGACCGCGCGGAGCGGGTCGCCGGCCGGGATCCGGTCGCGGTAGGGCTCCAGGGACCTGAGCGTGACGTGCAGGGTCCGCCTGCCGTGCACCCAGTGCCCCGGCGCCTCGATGGTCCCGGCCAGCGTCGCCAGCCGGTCCAGCACCTCGCCCGAGGGGCGGAGCACGGCCGCCGCTCCCCACCGCCTCGCGCCCTCCACCATGGGACTGTCGTGGGTCGCCCGGCCCGCCAGCAGAGCCGCCCGCCCCTCGATCCGGAAGTCGGCGAAATCGGACATCCGTGCAGTATGCCTGATCACCCATACCGGCGCGGATAGACCAGGGCTTGTACGGGCAGTGGCAGGTGGACGGGGAGGGAGGTGGGGCACGTGTCCGGCGATCTGGTCGTTCCCGACGCCGCTCATGGAGTGGTGGTGTTCGCGCACGGCAGCGGCAGCAGCCGGCTCAGCCCGCGCAACCGCTACGTGGCCGGGGCGCTCAACAAGGCGGGGCTGGGCACCCTGCTGTTCGACCTGCTCACGCCCCAGGAGGAGGCCGACAGGGCGAACGTCTTCGACATCGCGCTCCTGGCCGAGCGGCTGCTGGAACGTACGCGCCGGCTGCGCGAGGAAGAGGACGCGGCGGGGCTGCCCATCGGCTACTTCGGGGCCAGCACCGGCGCGGCGGCGGCGCTGTGGGCGGCGGCCGAGCCGGACAACGCGGTCTCCGCGATCGTCTCGCGCGGCGGGCGGCCCGACCTGGCGGGACCTCGGCTCGCGGCGGTACGCGCGCCCACGCTGCTCATCGTGGGCGGCCGGGATCCGATCGTGGTGAAGCTGAACGAGGAGGCCCAGCAGCGTCTGAGTGCCGAGAGCCGCATCACCGTCGTGCCCGGGGCCACTCACCTGTTCGAGGAGCCCGGCGCGCTGGAGACCGTGGCCGAGCACGCCAGAAACTGGTTCACGACCCATTTCAGGAGTCCCGCATGAGGTTCAGGTGGTCGACCGTCTGTCTGGAAGCGCTCGACGGGCCGGCGCTGGCCGCCTTCTACCGCGAGCTGCTCGACTGGCGGGTCAAGGACGAGGAGCCCGACTGGGTGCTGCTCGCCGCGCCGGAAGGCGGCCCCGGGCTGGCCTTCCAGAGCGACCCCGGCTTCGTCCGCCCGGCCTGGCCCGCGCCGCCCGGCGGGCAGCAGATGATGATGCACCTGGACATCGAGGTCGACGATCTCGAGTCGAGCAGCGCCCGCGCCGTCGAGCTGGGCGCGACCGTGGCCGATTTCCAGCCACAGGACGACGTACGCGTGCATTTCGACCCGGCAGGGCACCCGTTCTGCCTCTGGGTGAGCGGGTAGCGCCGGATCGACACGTTGCGGAAGCGGTCAATTACGTTGCCGTGATCCACTGTTTGTGAAAACGTCGAATGGTGGTCGAGGTCGCGCCGGTTCTTGAGCTGTCCGGCCTCGCCTGGCAGGCGCACGGCACGCGCCGCGCCCTCGCGCCCGATCCCCTGACCGTCGGCCCCGGCCGCACCGCCGTGGTGGTGGCCGCCGACTGCGCCGAGGCCGACGCGTTCACCGACGTCCTGATCGGCCTGGAGATGCCCGACGACGGCCAGATCCGCATCCACGGCCAGGAGATCACCATGCGGCTGCCCGCCGAGCGCGAGATCGGGCTGGTCCCGGCCGGGGCGGGCCTGCTGCCGCACCTGACCGTCGAGCAGAACCTCGCGCTGACCGCCCGCGACGACCAGGCGTCCCCGCCCATCCGCGGCATGGTCGCGTACATGGCCAAGAAGACCGACATCCAGGGCTTCCTGCGGTCGCGGCCGCACGAGCTGGCCCACGACGAGCGGCTGCACGTGGCGCTGGCGCGGGCCCTGTGCCGGCGGACGGCGGTCAAGGTGATGGTGGTCGAGGACCGCACGGGCTGCGGGCCCTGCCACGCGGCCGTGAGCGCGGCGCTGGGCACCGACCCGAGCCTGGCCGTGCTGGTCGTCACCGACGACCGGACCAGGGTGGCCAGCCTTGCCTCCCCCTCGCGCTTCTGGGAGATCGCCGATGCCCCTGACCCGTAGAGCGTTACTGGCCGCGGTGCCTGCGGCGGCCCTGGCCGGCTGCGCCCGCGAGCGGCCGCTGCAGGTGGCGGTGGTGTGGAGCGGCGACGAGCTGCGGCGCTTCCTCGGCGTGGTCAAGGAGTACGGGCGCCCGGTCCACGTCTTCTCGGCGGGCGACAACATCGCCGCCGTGCTGCGCGGGCCCGCGGAGGAGGTCGTCCCCGACGTGGCCGTGATCCCGAGGCTGGGCCTGCTCTTCGATCCGATGATCCGGCCGCGCATCCGGCCGTGGACGGGAGACCACCGGCAGCAGGAGTTCTGGCGCGGGCTCGTGACGCCGCCCGGGAGCCACGAGGAGCTGGGCGCCTGGTTCAAGCTCGCGCACAAGTCGCTCGTCTGGCACCGGGCCGGGGAGTACACGCCGCCCGCCGACCTCACCTCCTGGCAGCCCACCCCGGGCAGCCTGGCGATCGGGGCGGCCGACGGGTGGGTGCTCAGCGACTGGTTCGAGAACGTGCTGCTCGCCTTCGCCCCAGAGGTCTACGGCGGCCTCTTCCCGCCCGGCCTGCCGGGCAATCCCGACTGGTGGAGCGCGCCGCAGGTCGCGGACGCGCTGGAGCTGCTCGGCACGATCTGGCGCGGCGCGTTCACCCCCGAGCAGGCCCGGCGGGCGCTCACCATGCAGTTCCACGACTCGATCTTCGACGTCTTCGCCTACCGCACCGCCGCCGTGGTGGCCGCGCCGGACTTCGCCCTGCCGGTCATCGAGCACTACGGCGGCAAGGGCGTCGCGGCGCACTTCCGCTTCCCCGCCTACGGCAGCAATCTGCCCCCGCTGGTCGTCGGCGGCGACGTGGCGGTGGCGATGCGGGCCGGGCCGGCGCACGCGATCGACTTCGTCAACTGGCTGACCAGGCCGCGGGCGAGCGGCGAGCGCGACGCGCTGACCGGCTGGATCGCCGACGGCGGCTTCCTGACGCCGTTCACGCCGCCCTCCCACCAGTTGCTGCGCGGCCCCGCCCAGGAGCTGAACGCCGCCGTGAACGCCCACTACGACCTGTCCGACCGGCTCATCGGCGGCCTGGAGGGCGGCGACGGGCGCGGGCTGTGGCGGGTGCTCACCGAGCTGTTCACCGACGTCGCCGTCAACGCGGTAGATCCCGCCACGGCCGCGGCTGCGGCCCGCGACAAGCTGGTCGCGGGCAGCAAGGAGGGGGCCCTGTGAGCCGGCGGAACGCCTTCCTGTTCGAGGCCGCCTCGCACCACGACGCCAGGATCCCGCTGGTCGGGCACGGGATCGGCCGCCTGCGCGCCTCGCTCTACCTCCTCCTGGCGGTCCTGCTGTCGGCGGGCGTCATCCTGGTGCCGCTCTGCGCGACGGTCGTGCTCAGCCTCTCCGCCGGGCCCGGCGCGTACGACGTGCTGCTCGACGGCCGGGTGCTCCAGTCGCTCGGCAACTCGTTCATGTGGCTGGTGCTGGCCGTGGTCGTGTGCGCCGTGGGGCTCGGCCTGGCCTGGCTGGCCAGGAACGCGGGCCCGGTGCTCGGCGGCGTGCTGCGCTTCCTGCTGGTGCTGCCGGCCGCGGTGTCCCCGCTCACCACGGGTGCGATCTTCCGGCTGATGTTCGACACCAACCCGCGCCGCGGCCTGGTCAACGCCCTGTTCGGCACGGAGGTGGCCTTCCTCGGCCCCGTGTGGATCTGGCTGGTGTTCGGGCTCGCGCTGGTCTGGCAGTGGGCCGGGGTCGCGTTCCTGGTCTTCCACGAGGCGCTGGCCCGGCTGCCCACCAACCTGCTGCGGATGGCCAGGGCGTTCGGCGTCGGGCGGCGGCGCAGGCTCTGGTCCGTCGTGGTCCCGGCGCTCGCCGGGCCGGCCGCGCTGGCGTACCTGTTCGCGCTGGCGGCGGCGGCCCGCGTGTTCGACGTCGTGCTGATGGGCGCGCCCGGCTCGATGCAGGCCGAGATCGAGGGCGGCGGGCTGTTCTGGTGGCGGCACCACGGCGACCTGGGCGACACGCGGGCCTCCGCGCTCTCCGTGGGGCTGTCGGTCCTCGTGGCCGTGATGGCGGTGCCCGCCCTGTTCGGGCTGCGCGGGCGGGTGACCTGGGCCGAGCCGGTGGTCCCGCCGCAGCCCCGGAAGGGCTGGCGGATCTGGCTGCTGTGCGCGGCGGTGTCGGTGCTCTGGGTGCTGCCGTTCCTGGTGCTCGTGCTGACCTCGCTGCGCGACCCGGTCGCCGCGGCGCTGTCCGGGTGGTGGGGCGGCGGTCCCTGGACGCTGGGCTCGTACACGGAGGCGCTGGCCGACGGCGGGTTCGCGGGCGCGCTCGGCACCACGTTCCTGCGGGCCGTCGTGGTGGTGTGCCTGGTGCTGCTGGCCGCCGTGCCGGCCGCGTACGTGCTGGCGCACGAGCACCTGCTGCCGCGCCGGGCCTGGCGGCCGGTGCTGCTGGTCGCGGTGGCCCTGGCCGTGCTGCCGCCGCAGGCGTTCGCGGTGCCGCTGCAGCGCTGGCTCAGCCCGGTCGTCGGCACCGCTCCGGCACTGGCCATCGTGCACGCGGCGCTGGTGATCCCGCTGGCGGTGCTGGTGCTGTACAACGCTTTCGTCCGCGTGCCGGCTCCCATGCTGGCGCGGGACCGCTGGGAGCTGTTCCACGTCGTACGCGAGGCGCGCCCGGCCCTGGTGCTGGCCGCGGTCCTGGCCTTCGTCCTGGTGTGGAACGACACGGTCGTCGGGCTGCTGCTCAACTGGCCGTCGGGCGACCACCTGCCGCTGATCCTGCTGGAGCAGGCCCGCCACTTCATGAGCGCCGCCGGGCCGCTGGCGGCGCAGTCGGTGATCGCGACCGCGGTGCCCGTGCTGCTGGTGGTCGTCACCGGGCGCTGGCTGTACCGGGGGCTGACGCGAGGAGTGCGCCGATGACGGATATCTCGCGAAAGGACCGGCTGCGCTTCCGCCTGTCCCAGCTCTCCCGGCAGGCCGGGGCGCACCTGCCCGAGCTGGGGCTCGGCGGGCTGCTGACCGCGGGCGGCACGGTCCTGCTGCTGCAGGAGAAGCTGATCGAGCGGGTGACGGAGTGGCTGCCCGTCTGGCTGCTCGTCATCCTGATCGTCTCCCTGCCGGTCGTGGCCGGCTGGCTCACCCATTTCGTACGCAGCCGCCGCAAGGCCCCACCCCAGACGATCTTCCAACGCCTGCCCTTCCCCGACCGGATCGACGGGCTCGTCGGCAGGGACGCCGAGGTCCAGCAGGTCAAGGAGCGCGCGAAGGAGCGCGGGATCGTCGTCGTGCAGGGCGCGATGGGCATGGGCACGTCCTCGGTGGCGACCCTGGCCACGTGGGACCTGACCGCGGACGCCCGCAAGCAGCGCTACGCCGACCTGCGCGGCCCCGACCGGGACCACGCGGAGACGCCGCTGAGCGTGGCCCAGCGGGTCCTGCGCACCCTCGACCGGCCGCCCGGCGCGATCCAGGAGCCGGAGGACGCCACCGCGCAGGTGATCGACGCGCTCACCGGCACGGACCGGGTGCTCCTGCTGGACAACGTCAGCACCTGGAGCCAGATCGCCTGGCTCCCGCCCCGGGTGCCGGGCGCGCACATCGTGGTGGCGGGCACGTTCACCGACGAGCTGCCGCAGCACATCGAGCCGATCCAGCTCGGCCCGCTCGCGCCCGGGGCCGGGCAGGCGCTGCTGGCCCGCCACATCGGCGACGAGCGCGTCAACCGCGACCCGAAGGCGCTCGGGCTGCTGGTGGACGCCTGCCTGGGCAGCCCGCTGGAGATCGTCAGGATCGGCCGCTGGCTGGCCCGCAACCCCGGCGTCGCGCTCCAGTCCCTGGTCGACGACCTGCGAAACCTGTCCGTCGTCAAGACCCTCGACTTCGTGCTCAACCTCAGCATCAGGCAGCTCAGGCCGACGGCCAAGCAGCTGTTCGTCCTGCTGGCGAGCCTGCCGATCGCCGAGGTGGACCACCGGGCGGCCGCCGCGCTGCTCGGCGTGCCCTCCGCCGCCGACGCGATCGGGGAGCTGGCCGACCTGGGCCTGGTGGAGAACGTACGGATGACGCGCGTCAGGGTGACCGGCGCGTTCCCCAGCGGCACGCCCGGGCCTCCTCCCTCGCCGAAGGACGCCGCGGCCTGGCGCCGGCTGGTCGAGCACTTCGCCGACGAGGCCGACTCGTTCGCCGCCCTGTTACCCGGCGAGGAGGCCCGCGCCTGGTTCGCGATCGAGGACAGGGTGCTGCTGGAGGTGCTGGCGCACGGGAGCCCCGCGCCCAAGACGGCCCGGGCGCTGGCGCGCATCGCGGACGGGCTGGAGACCTGGTTCCGGCTCGAACAGCGGCACGAGGACCGGCTGCGGGCCGCGGAGGCGCTGGCCGAGGCGGCCAAGGCGCTGCGCGACGAGCACGTGCAGGCCACGGCCGAGCTGCGCCAGTGCGCGATCCTGCTCACCTGGGGCGACCCGACCACGGCCCGCCAGCACTTCAACCGGGCGGCCAGGCTGCGGGTCAGGGTGGAGTCGTGGCCCGCCGAGCTGCACCTGGAGCACGCGGCCATCCTCCTGGCCGCCGGCGACGAGTTCACCGCCGTCGAGTCGGCGCTCGTACGGTACGGCCAGGCGCTGTCCGGCGGCGACCTGGCCGGGCACTCGCTCCGGCTGATCAACGTGGCCGCGCTGCTCCTGCGCCAGGGGCAGACGCTCGACGGCGACGGGCGCGACCCCGAGGCGCGCCGCCTGTACGCCGACGCCCGCGCCGTGCTGTTCGAGTCGCTCGACCTGGCCACGCGGGCCGGCGACGACGGCGCGGCGGCGCACGCGCAGGAGTTGCTCGCGCTCGCACACCACTACCTGGGGCTGCGCTTCGACGCGAGGTCCAACCTGAAGGAGGCCGAGCGGCTCTACACGGAGACCGCCGACGAGATCGGGCGAGCCCGCTGTCTCGTGCAGCGGGCCGGGGTGCTGCTGGAGGAGCCCGATCACCGTCCCGAGGAGGTCGTCGCGCTGCTGGCGGAGGCCGAGCCGCGGCTGCCCCCGACGGGGGTGAGCACTGCGCTGGCCCACCTCCACCTGGCCCGGCTGCGGGCCGGGAGCGCCGCCGAGCACCGCGACGCGGGGCTGGCGGCGCTCTCCCCCTGGGACGGGATCGCGGAGCCGCGGCAGGTCCGCGAGCTGCGCGCGAGCCTGTCGGAGCTGTGAGCTCACACCGGGATCGTGGCCAGGCTCCTGCCGTCGAAGGTCTCGACCGTGAAGTGGTTCAGCTCGGACTCCGGGAGGCTGGTGCCGCCGTGCAGCAGCAGGGGGTCGGGGGCTCCGGGCACGCCGTACCCCTTGTCGGGCACGCCCCAGCTCGCCACCACTTCGGAGCGGCCGTCATTGCCCACCGCCAGGAGGCGGCACTGCAGCGGGCCCTTGACGCCCTTGAGCTCCAGCGCGACGTGGCTGCCCCAGCCCTTGTCCTCCAGCCCGACGAGAGCGGACACGCCGGTGTTCTTGTCGGTGGCGGAGTAGGTGTGGCCGGTCATGAGGAGCGCGCGGGCCGGGCTGTGGACGCTGTCGGGGTTGGGGCCGCTGGTGACCGAGCTGACGGCGAGGAAGACGCCGGCCGCGACGAGCACACAGGCGGCGGCGGACATGAACGTGCGGTGCAGGCTCCGGCGGCGGCGTTCGGTGGCGGCGCGGCGCACCAGGAGTGATTCGACCTCGGGGTCGGGCGGGCTGGGCAGGAGGTCGTCCGGGTGGACGGTCTTGATCAGCTCCCCCATCGCGGCGAACGCCCCGGCCTCCTCCGCGCAGCTCGGGCAGCCCCTCAGGTGGCGCTCGAAATCGGCCTTCTCCTCCCCGCGGAGCAGGCCGAGCGCGTACGCGGCCACGTCTTCGTGACGCACCTCGGTCATGAGAGCGTCACCCCTCTTGCTGCGTGACGCATCTCCGACATGAGCGCGTCACCCCCCTTTTCGCGGTGGCTTCCGTAGTGACGCGCCTCCCTCGTCATGGCAACGTCACCCCCCTTTCGGTGTGGCTCTCATCGTGACGCGCCTCCCACGTCATGGCAGCGTCACCCCCCTTTCCTCCAGCGCCACGCGTAACGCGCGCATGGCGTAGTACACGCGGGACTTCACGGTGCCCACGGGCACCCCGATGATCTCCGCCGCCTCCTGGACTGTGCGGTCCAGGAGGAACGTCTCCGTGAGCACCTGCCGATGGGCCGGTGAGAGCGACATCATCGCGTCGGTCACGACGATCTCGCGTAACAGCTGCTCGTCCTCCGCGGCCACCGAGTTGAGGCGTTCCGGGACGTCCTCGACGGTGTCGAGCGGGCGCGAGCCGGAGCGGCGCCGGTTGTCGATGACCACGCGGCGGGCGACGGTCGCCAGCCAGGGCATCAGGGAGCCGGAGTCGGTACGCAGGTCGGGAAGGTTACGCCAGGCGCGTACCAGGGTCTCCTGCACGACGTCCTCGGCCCAGCGCCGATCGCCACCCGTCAGCCGGACGGCGAAGGCCATCAGGGGGGCGCCGTATTCGCGGTACAGGGCTCGGACCATGGCCTCGTCGGTCACGCGGTGATTCACCCGCGACTCCTCGCGCTGCGGATACCAGGGAATATCCCGCCGATATTGGAATCATCACTCTAGCCACGGAGGGGGCCAGATGCTGGCAGTTTGCCCTTCTCACCGCTTCGGTGGATTTACCGCCTAAATCATGCTTTGCCCACCTGCGGCGACCCCGCAGACCGACGGCTTAATGATCTTCCGGCTCGGCGGTGAACAGCTCGTAGCTGTGGCCGTTGGGGTCGCGCACGTACACGCCGCGGCCGCCCGCCAGATGGTTGATCTCGCGGTCCCAGCCGTTCATCGGGCCGGAGCCGTACTCGATCGCCGGGTCCCTCTCGAGCCGCTCCATGAGCGCGTCGAAGGTGTCGTCGTCGACCAGGAAGGCGTAGTGGCCGGACTGGGGCGCGCGGCGGTCGTCGAAGTCGAGCGTGAGGTCGTCGTTGACGCTGACGGGCGCGAACGGCCCGGCGGGCGGGCCGACCCGCAGCCCCAGCAGGCCGGCGAAGAACGCCGCCGCCGCCTCGCGGTCGGCGGCGGGGACGATCAGGTGGTTCATGACGATGGCCATGACGGCATGCCTTCCGGAGAAGATGTATGTGAAACGCACATAATCATACGTGCGTATCGCATGCAACCTGTCGTAGGGTTGGGGCATGAGCGAGGAGGCCGACGGCGGACCGGCGCTGTTCCACCTGGTGCGCTTCTGGTCCCGCCGGTGGGCCGGGCGGGCGTCGGAAGAGCTGACCGGGGAGCAGCGTCACGTGCAGCACATCCTGGTGGTGGAGGCCGTGCACACGAACGCACGCGCCGGCGGAGAGGCGCCCGAGCCGCCCACGGTCGGCACCGTGGCGCACCAGCTCGGCCTCGATCATTCGGGCGCCAGCCGCATGGTCAGGGACGCCGTCGAGGCGGGCTACCTCGCCCGCGACACCTCCGAGCGCGACCGGCGCCGCGCCTCCCTGCGGCTCACGGACAGCGGGCACGCGCTGCTGGCCGGGGCCAGGCAGTGGCAGCGCCGGGCCTTCGAGGAGCTGACCGCTTCCTGGGACGAGCGCGACCGGCGGCAGTTCGCGACCTATCTGAGCCGGCTGGCCGACGACCTCGGCGCCTGATCCCCGACCCCCGGTGGTCTCAGGCTCCGCCCGTCTCCGTGAGCCGGTCGAGCCTGAGGCCGAGGTCGATCATCTCGCAGCGCAGCGAGTCGATCTTCCCGAGCAGGTCCGAATGAATGGCCTTGTAGTTCTCGGTCATCTGCACGCGGACCCCGGCGACCTCCACGATCAGAGCCTCGAAGTCCTGGCTCACCTCGGTGCGGATGTCCGCCATCTCGGCCCTCAGCTCGGCCACGCCGATCGACACCTGCGCGACGAGGGCCGGCAGCTCGGACCGGTAGGGGCCGGCCTGGGCGGGGATGATGTCGTCGTGCCGGGCGTTGGAGCGCAGGGCCGCTTCGAGAGCTTCCACCCGGAGCTTCAGGTCGAGGATCTCCGCCTCTACGTTCACGCACACCTACCTTCGCTGCGGTCGGAAGGGATCCCGGCCCAGGTGGCCGGGGCCCTTGCTTTGTGTGAGCACATGATGGCAAGCCGTTCATGATCAGGAGTGATCGATCGTCGAAGCGGGTACGGATTTTTCTCCGCCGGCAGGCGTGCTGTCCCCCCGGGACGTGCAGATTCGACCCGGGCCGGATGACCTCGCCGGTTTGCGGGTGTCATGTCCGCAATGGTGACGGCCATCGCATGAACGCTCCCGCGAAAGAGCCACGCTTCACGTTTCGCGGAGAGCCGACGATGGCCGCAGGGACAGTCTGCTGTCTGGCCGACCGCCGGTGAAGTCCCATCGCGATCGGTGACTCCTACTTGTTGGGTGCGGAGCCGCATGACCGTACTTTCGGCCGGTGCGGCGGGCGGGCGGCGGCTCCTAGCCTGGGCGGTGTGCGGGTGCTGGAGTGGCGGGCCGGGATCGCGGCCGACGTGGTGATCGGCGCGGTGTCCGCGGTGGTGCTCGCCTTCTACGGCTACCGGATCGGCGCGAGCTGGGGTGGCGCGTACTGGGTGTCCGGGTGCACCGCCGGGGCGGCGGTCTGCGCGCTCGCGCTCGTCCGCCGGCGGAGCCGGTTGTGGACGGCGTTCGCGGGGATGGGCGTCGCGGCGGCCGCCATCGTGGTCGCCCGGGTCGCCCACCTGCCCACCGAGCCCGGCCCCGGCGTGACCTTCGGGTTGTCCGTCCTCGTCGGGTCCGCCGTCCGGGTGCTTCCGCCCCGTCCGGCCTGCGCCGTCGCCGGTGGCGGGCTCGTGGTGGTGGCGGGGGCCTTCGCCGCCGGCTCCCAGGCGGCCGTGGGGACGATGAGCGCCGTGGGCTGGGCGGGCGCCGTCGTGGCCGGGCTGTGGCCGCGGCTGCTGGCCAGCCGCCGCCGGGCCGTCGAGGAGCGCGTACGCCGTGGCGAGCGCATGGAGCTGGCCAGGGAGCTGCACGACGTCGTCGCCCACCACGTCACGTGCGTCGTGCTCCAGGCGCAGACCGCGCGGCTGCTCGCGCACAAGCAGCCGGAGCGGCTGGCGACCTCGCTGGCGGACATCGAGACGGCCGGCTCCGACGCCCTGGCCGCCACCCGCCGCGTCGTCGGCCTGCTCCGAGACCCGGCCCGGGGACTGCCCTCCCTCGACGGCCTCGACGAGCTGGTCAGGCGCTTCGGCGGCCACGGACCCGCCGTACGGCTGCGGCTCCCCGAAGGCGAGGACACCTCGCTCTGGCCGCCCGAGGTGGCCACCACCGTCTACCGGATCGTGCAGGAGTCGCTGACCAACGTCTCCCGCCACGCCCCGCAGGCCCGCTCGGTCACCGTCACCGTCACGCGAGCCCGGAGCTCGGTCACCGTCGAGGTCGCGGACGACGCCCCTCCCGCCCCGGCCCGGCGGCTCCGACGCTCCGGATATGGCGGATCGGGCGGATACGGCCTGGTCGGGATGCGCGAACGCGTCGAGGCCCTCGGCGGGACGCTGCGCGCGGGCCCGAGCCCCGGCGCCGGCTGGTCCGTGGTCGCCGCCCTCCCCGTCCCGGCGCGGGAGCACCCATGAGCGCCGCGGACATCACCGTCATGCTGGCCGACGACCAGGCGATGATCCGTGACTGCCTGCGCCTCATCCTGGAGGACCAGCCCGGCATCAGGGTCGTCGCCGAGGCCGCCGACGGCGCCGAGGCGGTCGCCCTGGCTCGCCGGCTGCGCCCCGACGTGTGCCTCGTGGACATCCAGATGCCCGGCCTCGACGGCATCGAGGTCACGCGGGCCCTCGCGGGGCCGGAGGTCGCCGACCCGCTGCGGGTGGTCGTCGTCACCACCTTCGACCTCGACGAGTACGTCCACGGCGCCCTGCGCGGCGGGGCGACCGGCTTCGTGCTGAAGGACGTCGGCCCCGACCTGCTCGTCGAGGCGGTCCGGGCCGCGAACGCCGGCGACGCCCTGATCTCCCCCTCGCTCACCCTCCGGCTGCTGCGCCACCTCACGGCCACCGCCGCCCCGGTCACCCATGCGCCCGCGCAACCGCTGTCGGACCGGGAGTTCGAGGTCGTCCGGGCGGTCGCCAGGGGCCGTACCAACCAGGAGATCGCCGCCGAGCTCTTCATCTCGCTGAGCACCGTCAAAGGCCACGTGTCCGGCATCATGACCAAGCTCGGCCTGCGCAACCGGGTCGAGATCGTCGCCTGGGCCTGGGAGCGCCGCCTGGTCGACTGAGCCGCCACGGATCCCCGGCCGAAGTACGGCGGGATGTGGACGCCGGGCGACGTTTCGGGAGCGGTGGCAGCGGGTAAGGCCGTCGGTAATTTCTGAGCTACCTGGTCTTCAGGAGCCACAGATGCCCCGTGTCACGCTCACGCCGGCCGCCCGTGAAGCACTGCGCGACGACGAAGTGGTGTTCTTCGACTGGCACGTGACCGGCCTCTGCTGCGCCGACGCGGGTGAGTTCTCGGTCCGGCCGTTATCCCGCTCCCGGCTCCCACGGCGAGCGCGCCGGCTCGGCGACGAGGACGAGAAGGTCTACGCCCATCCGACCGCCTGGGTGCATCTCGCCGAACTCCCCGTCACGATCGACTGCCGCCCGCTGTGGCGCTGGCGGCGTTTCACGACCGATCTGCCGCCGGACGCCGGACTGCGCTGCTGCCTGGGGCGACCTCTGTATGGCCCTTCGCATATGGGAGGTAACCGGTGAAGTTACGTTCCATCATCATCTGGACGGCGGTCGCGCTCGTCGGGGCCGTGGGGTGGGCCGTGCTGGCCCTGTCCAGAGGGGAGAACGTCAACGCGGTCTGGCTGCTGGCCGCCGCACTCGGTTCGTACGCCATCGCCTACCGGTTCTATGCTCGTTTCATCGTCCGCAGGGTGCTGGGCGCGGACGACCGCAGGGCCACCCCGGCCGAGCGGCTCGACAACGGCATCGACTACCAGCCGACCGACCGCCGGATCCTCTTCGGCCACCACTTCGCGGCCATCGCCGGGGCGGGGCCGCTGGTGGGGCCCGTGCTGGCGGCCCAGATGGGCTATCTCCCCGGCACCATCTGGATCGTCGCGGGAGTGATCTTCGCGGGGGCCGTGCAGGACATGGTGATCCTGTTCTTCTCCATGCGGCGCAACGGCCGCAGCCTCGGCCAGATGGCCCGCGAGGAGATCGGGCCGATCGGCGGGGCGGCGGCGCTCGTCGCGGTCTTCGCCATCATGATCATCCTGCTCGCCGTGCTGGCGCTGGTCGTGGTCAACGCCCTGGCCAAGTCGCCGTGGGGCGTCTTCTCCATCGCCATGACCATCCCGATCGCCCTGTTCATGGGCTTCTACCTGCGGGTGCTCAGGCCGGGCAGGGTCGTCGAGACCACCGTGATCGGGGTCGCGCTGCTGCTGCTGTCGATCGTGGCCGGCGGCTGGGTGCAGGAGTCGAGCTGGGCGCCGTTCTTCACGCTGAGCCCGTCCGCGCTGGCGCTGTGGCTCATCGCGTACGGGTTCGTCGCCGCGGTGTTGCCCGTCTGGATGCTGCTCGCGCCGCGCGACTATCTCTCGACCTTCATGAAGATCGGCACCATCGTGCTGATCGCGATCGGGATCGCCGTCACGATGCCCACACTGAGGACGACGGCTTTTACGGACTTCGCGTTCAGCGGCAAGGGCCCGGTGTTCGCCGGGTCGCTGTTCCCGTTCGTGTTCATCATCATCGCGTGCGGCGCGCTGTCGGGGTTCCACTCGCTGATCTCGTCCGGCACGACGCCCAAGATGATCCAGAAGGAGACCCAGGTCCGGATGATCGGGTACGGCTCCATGCTGATGGAGTCGTTCGTGGCCGTCATGGCCATCACCGCGGCCTGCGTGCTGACCCCCGGCCTCTACTTCGCGATGAACTCCCCGGCCGGCGTCGTCGGGGCCACCGTGCAGAGCGCCTCGCAGGCGGTCACCGACATGGGCTTCGTGATCACGCCGGAGCAGTTGCAGGCCGCGGCGGCGGCCGTACAGGAGCAGACCCTGATCGCCCGGACGGGCGGCGCGCCCACGCTGGCGGTGGGGATCTCGCAGATCTTCTCCGGGTTCATCGGCGGGGCCGGGCTGCAGGCGTTCTGGTACCACTTCGCGATCATGTTCGAGGCGCTGTTCATCCTCACGACGGTCGACGCGGGCACCCGGGTGGGGCGGTTCATGCTGCAGGACACGCTGGGCAACCTGTGGAAGCCGATCTCCAGGGTGAGCTGGTGGCCGGGGCTGGTGGCGGCCAGCGCCGTCGTCGTGGCGGCCTGGGGATACTTCCTGTACGTGGGCGTCAACGACCCCCTGGGCGGCATCAACCAGCTGTTCCCGCTCTTCGGCATCGCCAACCAGCTGCTCGCCGCGGTGGCGCTCACGGTCGCCACGACGTTGCTGATCAAGAGCGGCCGGCTGAAGTGGGCCTGGGTGACGGGGGTGCCGCTGGCCTGGGACGTGGCCGTCACGCTGACGGCCAGCTACCAGAAGGTGTTCTCCGCCGACCCCACGCTCGGCTTCTTCGCCCAGCGCGACCGGTACCAGACGGCGCTGGATCAGGGGAAGCTGCTCGCGCCGGCCAAGACCCGGGACGCGATGGAGCAGGTCGTGCTCAACTCCACCGTGGACGGGATCCTGGCGGCGCTGTTCGCGGTCCTGATCATCATCGTGATCCTCGACGCGCTGCGCGTGTGGGTGAAGGCGGTCAGGTCGCGTGAGCCGCTGCCGACCACGGAGGCGCCGTTCGAGGAGTCGAAGATCCTCGCGCCCGCCGGGCTGATCCCCACCCGCGAGGAGCGGGAGACGATGGCCAAGGCGGCCCCCTAGAACGCGTTGATGACGCGGCTCAGCGTGGTGTTCAGCTCGGCGAGGCCGTCCTCGCCGAGCAGGGCCGCGAGGCGTCGTTCGACGTCGTCGATCGCGGTGTAGCCGACCCTCAGCGCCTCGTCGCCGCGCTCGGTGAACTCGATGAGCTTGGCGCGGCGGTCGGCCGGGTCGGGCACCCGGCGCAGGTAGCCCAGCTCCTCCAGGTCGTCGACCAGCGCCCCCATCGCCTGCGGGGTCATCTGCGCCTTCTCCGCGAGCCTGCTCAGCCGGATGCCGTCGTGCTCCATGTGGAAGAACACCGCCGAGTGCGCGGGCCGGATGCGGGCGTCGTACGACCTGCCGACCTCGAGCACGACGTCCTGCAGGCGCAGGTACGCCTCGTACAGCAGGGCTATGACGTGCGGTGGATGTGTGGCGGCCAAACCCCTTCTCCAATCGCTCAGGAAGCCTTATATTAAGGCCACCTTAGCAATGGGAGGGTGCGATGAACCAGGAAGAGATCTGGGCCGCCCTCGAGATCGAGCGGCGCGGCGTGGCCGACCTGCTCGGCTCGCTGCCCGCCGACGACTGGGAGCGGCCGTCGCTCTGCGAGGGCTGGCGGGTCCGCGACGTGGCCGCCCACCTCGCGCTCGCCACCAACGTGAACGTTCCGCGGGCGCTGGTGGACTTCGTCCGGGCCCGTGGGAGCTTCGATCGTTTCGTCCGCGACACGGCGGTACGTCACGCCAGGCTGCCGGTCGGCGAGCTCGTCGCTCAGGTGCGCGAGTCGGCCACCTCGCACCGCCGGGCGCCGACGACCAAGCCGCTCGACCCGCTCTTCGACGTGCTGGTCCACGCCCAGGACATCGCCGTGCCGCTCGGCCTCGACCGGGCCATGCCGCTGGAGGCGGCCCGCGCCTGCGCCGTGCACATCTGGGAGCGCGGCTTTCCCTTCCATCCGCAGCGCCGCCTGCGCGGGCTGCGGCTCGTGGCCACGGACGTGGACTGGTCGGTGGGCGAAGGGGACGTGGTCGAGGGGCCCGTACAGGCGTTGCTCCTGCTGATCAGCGGGCGGCCGGCCGCGCTGCCCAGCCTGCGAGGAGCTACAGGCGCAGCTCTGGCGGGAATCCGGTCCACCTGAGCTCGGGCGGCAGGTGCGCCATGTCGTTGAAGAAGAGCACGGAGGACGGGCGGTCGGACGCGTACCGGATGACGGTCAGGGCGGCGTTGCAGTGGTTGAGGCCGAGCCAGCGCCAGCCGGGGGCGTCCAGGGCGGCGCGGACGAGCCAGCCGATCAGGAAGTTGTGCGTGACGACGAGCTCGTGGCGCGTCTCCTCCACCGGACCTGTGAAGAGCTCCTCGGCCTGGCGGACGAGCCGCGCGCCGCCGTCCGCCGGGAAGTTGGCGAGGAAGCCGAGCAACCGGTCCGCGTGCTCCGGCGGCAGCTCACTCCTTGCCGGCACGTACGGGAGGTAGTCCCCGGCCGCCTCCGAGACGCGCACGGGCACGCCGGGAAGGTGCTCGGCGATCAGGCGCGCGGTCTGGGCGGCCCTCGGGAGCGGGCCGTGGTGGACGGCGGAGAGGGGGACGTCCTTCAGCCGCCCGCCGAGCAGCGCGGCCTGGCGGCGGCCGTTCGCGGTCAGGCCGGTCTCGTCCGGCGTGGCCTCGCCGTGGCGGGTGAGGTAGAGGTAGCGAGTCATCGGGCTCCAGTTGTTGACCTCGGACACACGTCATGGGCATCGTAGGGCGGGTGGCCGGCGATGAGACACGTGACGGGGTGGCGCTCACCAACCTCGACCAGCCCCTGTTCGACGGGGCCGGCGCGACCAAGCGCGACCTGGTCGACTACCTCGACGCGGTCGGCGACCGGATCATCCCGGTCCTGCGCGACCGGGCGCTCTCGGTCATCCGCGTGCGGCCGGGGCAGGAGCCGTTCATGCAGAAGAACCTGCCCAAGTACGCCCCCGAGTGGGTGCAGTCGGTCTCCGTGTGGGCCGAGGCGTCGCGCAGGCAGGTGACGTACGCGCTGTGCAACGACCGCAGGACGCTGCTCTGGTTCGCCAACCAGCGGGCGGTGGAGTACCACCCCGGGCTGTTCGTGGGCTCCCATCCCACCCACATGATCCTCGACCTCGACCCGCCCGACGGCAGCGACGCCTTCGAGCTGGCCGTGCGCGGGGCCTTCCTGGTGCGCCAGGCCCTGGACGACGCCGGGCTGGCGGGCGCGGTGAAGACCAGCGGGGCGAAGGGCGTGCACGTGTTCGTGCCCGTGGCCGAGGGGACGGGCGTGGAGGACCTGGCCGCGGCCACGCGCGCGCTGGCGGCCCGGGCCGAGCGGGTGGACCCGGCGCTGGCCACCACGGCGTTCATCCGCGAGGACCGCGCGGGCAAGGTGTTCATCGACTCGACCAGGGCGGGCGGGGCCACGGTGGCGGCCGCCTACAGCCCTCGCATACGGCCCGGCACGCCCGTGTCGTTCCCCGTGGCGTGGGAGTCGCTCGATCAGGTGGTGCCCGCCGACTTCACCGTGCACACGGCGGCCGGGCTGCTCAAGGACGCGGACCCGTGGGCCGAGTCCATGCCCGAGCCGCAGCGGCTGCCCGCCGACCTGGTCGAGGAGGGGCACACGATCCCGGTCGCCCGCGTACAGGCGATGCACGAGGGCAAGCGGCGCGCCCGCGCCCGCCGCGCCGAGTGACCCTCGGCGCGCCCGTGCCCGCCGGGCCGAGTGAACCAACCGGATATGTCCGGATATTGACGCACTAGTGGGCCTTCTCAGTGATCCTCTGCCGGGTTACGTTCACGTGGCGGCTCGGGGGAATCATCGCATTCGTCCACCAGGGGAACCCTTATGCGTCGAATCGCCATCGCACTGATCACCGCACTGGCCCTACCACTGGCTCTGACCACCCCGGCCAACGCCGACGGCCTTGACGACCTCTTCGCCAAGTTGCTCGTCAAGCAGGTGAAGGGCCCGAACGCCAAGAAGCACCTCGACGCCCTGCAGGCGATCGCCGACGCCAACGGCGGCACCCGCGCCGCGGGCACCCCCGGCTACAACGCCTCCCGCGACTATGTGGCAGGCAAACTACGCAAGGCCGGATACAAGGTCACGCTCCAGCCGATCAACTTCGTCGAGAGCTGGACCGAGAACTCCCCACCCACGCTCAACCTCACCGCGCCGGGCTCGAAGACGTACGTGCCTAACGACGACTTCTTCTCCTTCGAGCCCTCCCCCGCCGGTGACGTGACCGCGCAGGTCCAGGCCGTGGACCTGACCCTGCCGCCGACCCCGACGCCCACCTCGACCAGCGGCTGCGAAGCGTCCGACTTCGCCGGGTTCGTGGCCGGCCGGATCGCGCTCATCCAGCGCGGCACGTGCGCCTTCGCCCTGAAGATCCGCAACGCGGGCCGCGCCGGGGCGTCCGGGATCATCGTGTTCAACGAGGGCCAGCCGGGCCGGACCGACGCCTTCCCGCTCGACATCGGCGAGTGGCGGGCCGGGGTCCCGATGATCTTCGCCGACTTCGCGGTCGGCAACGAGCTGGCGGCCACGGCCGGGGCGACCGCACGGCTCAAGGTCGACTCCACCCTCGTGCTGGGCACCAACGACAACGTGATCGCCGAGTCCCGCTTCGGCGACCCGCGCAACGTGGTGATGGTCGGCGCCCACCTCGACAGCGTGCCCGCCGGTCCCGGCATCAACGACAACGGCTCGGGCTCCGCCTCCATCCTGGAGGTCGCCGAGGAGATGGCGCTCTACCCGGTCAAGAACAAGGTCCGCTTCGGCTTCTGGGCGGGCGAGGAGATCGGGCTGCTCGGGTCCGACCAGTACGTCGCGTCGCTGTCGGAGACGCAGCGCGACCGGATCCGGGTCTACCTGAACTTCGACATGGTGGCCTCGCCCAACTACGCGTACAAGCTGTATGACGGGGACAACTCGGACAACGAAGGCTCCCCGGCCGGGCCGCCCGGATCCGATCGGATCGAGAAGCAGCTCGAGGCCTTCTACGGCTCGCGCAACCTGCCCACCGTCGGCACCGACTTCGACGGGCGCTCCGACTACGGCCCGTTCATCGACGTCGGCATCCCGGCGGGCGGAATCTTCACGGGCGCCGAGGGCATCAAGACGCCCGAGGAGGCGGCGAAGTTCGGTGGCACGGCGGGGGTCGCGTACGACGCCTGCTACCACCAGGCGTGCGACACGACCGCCAACATCAACGACACCGCGCTGGACGTGGACCTGGACGCGATCGCGGACTCCGTCGCCCGCTTCGCCTTCAACCTGCGCTCCATCCCGCCGCGAACCGCCCCCGCGGCGGCGGCGCCCCTGGCCGCCAAGACGGCCGCCTGACGGCTCCACACCGGGTGGGCAGCACCCCTGCCCACCCGGGCACCACCTAGGCACCACGGCACTTTGGCACCACCGCACCATCGAACCTTCGCACCACGGCACCACGGCACCACCGGTTCCAACGAGCACCATCTCGGGATCTTCCACCCTCGACCCTCGGATGGAGGCGCCGCAATGCGATCGATCATCGTCGCGGCAACAGCGTTATCCCTGGCCATCACCGCCCTGACGGCCGTGCCGGCGCAGGCCGCAGCAGCCCCGAACATCTCCCTCACCAACGTCAAGGCCCACCTCACCCAGCTCCAGTCCATCGCCACCGCCAACGGCGGCAACCGCGCACACGGCCGCCCGGGCTACCTGGCCTCCGCGAACTACGTACGCGGCCAGCTGGACGCCGCGGGATTCACCACCACGCTCCAGTCGTTCACCTACAACGGCGCCACCGGCTACAACGTCATCGCCGACTGGCCCGGCGGGGACCCCAACGACATCCTCATGGTCGGCGCGCACCTCGACAGCGTCACCGCCGGTCCCGGCATCAACGACAACGGCTCGGGCAGCGCGTCCATCCTGGAGACCGCGCTCGAAGTGTCGCGCCAGGCGCTCCAGCCGGCCAAGCATCTGCGCTTCGCCTGGTGGGGCGCGGAGGAGCTGGGGCTGCGCGGGTCGCAGTTCTACGTGAACAACCTGCCGGCCGCGGACCGGGCGCGGATCAAGGGGTACCTGAACTTCGACATGGTCGGTTCCCCGAACCCCGGATACTTCGTGTACGACGGCGACAACTCGGACGGCACCGGCTCCGGTCCCGGCCCGGCCGGATCCGCGGAGCTGGAGAAGGTCATCCAGGACTACTTCACGTCGATCGGCGTGCCGACCCGGGGCACCGACTTCGACGGCCGCTCCGACTACGGCCCGTTCATCGCGGTCGGCATCCCGGCGGGCGGCACGTTCACGGGCGCGGAGGGCATCAAGAGCTCGGCCCAGGCCACGCTGTGGGGCGGCACCGCCGGTCAGGCGTTCGACGCCTGCTACCACCGCTCGTGCGACACCACTTCCAACATCAACGACACCGCGCTCGACCGGAACGCCGACGCGATCGCGTACTCGGTGTGGACGATCGCCACCGCCGTACCACCCGCCGTGGTCTGGCAGGACACGTTCGAGACGGCCAACGGCTGGACGGTCAACCCGTCGAGCACCGACACCGCCACCACTGGCCAGTGGGAGCGCGGCGACCCCGAGGACACCAACTCCAGCGGCGCCAAGCAGCTCGGCACCACGGTCAGCGGCACGAACGACCTGGTCACGGGCCGCCTGGCAGGCTCGGCCGCCGGTGACTTCGACATCGACGGCGGCATCACCTCGATCCAGTCGCCCCCGATCACGCTCCCGTCCACGGGCCCGCTGAACCTGTCGTTCTCGTGGTACTTGGCGCACGGCTCGAACGCCTCCAGCGCCGACTACTTCCGGGTCCGCGTGGTCGGCAACACCACCACCACCGTTCTGAACCAGGCGGGCGCCGCGTCCAACCGCAACGGCGCCTGGGCCACCGCGACGGCCGGCCTGAACGCGTTCGCGGGCCAGACCGTCCGCATCCTCATCGACGCCGCCGACGCCTCGGGCGCCTCCCTGGTGGAGGCCGGCGTGGACGACGTCAAGATCACCCGCTAACCGCGCGGAGGGCCGGGCCCGTTACGGCCCGGCCCTCGACTCCCTCACGGGCCGGGCCCGTTGCGGCCGGGCCCTCAGCTCCCTCGCGGGCCGGGCTCCACGGCCCGGCCCGCGACGCCCCCGAATCAGGCGGCCTCAGCGGTCCGGTCAGTACGCAACGCCGCCACCACCTTCTCCGGCTCATCCGCGAAGAACCGGATCGACGTGGCCTCCCCCCGGCGGCCGAACGGGCGCACGAAGGCGACCGGCTCGCTCAGCTCCACCGTCATGTTCGTCTGCGAGGAGACCGCCACGCCGAGCCGCCCGTCCTTGACGGTGACCATGCCGCTCTCGTTGTAGTTGCGACTCGTCCGCACGGCGGCGATCCGCTCGACCGGCACGCGCACGTCGAAGTACACGCCGAACCGGATGCGCAGCTCACCAGAGGTGATGACATGCGGCCTGGTGGCGCAGGCGGCGGCCAGCATGACCCCGAACAGCAGCCCGTACACGTCAGCGATCAGCACCGCGAACCGCAGCCACGCCGGCACGTCGAGCGCGACCAGCAGCAGATCGACCACCACGGTCTCGACCGCCATCGCGAACAGCATCAGGGACAGCATGAACGTCTGCGCCTTCGTGTACGTCACGACGGTCGCCCCCGCCGGCACGCCATCACGACACCGGACGATCCACTGCCCGATGGCCAGCAGGCCTTTCAGCTCGAACACCACGATCCGCAGCGCGGCTCTGACCATCGGTCCCCTCACTTTCGGCGCTCTGGGCCCGGTCGATCCCGATTAGACACGTTGACGTCGCGTCAAGGTCAACCCGAGAGGATCCGGTCTTCCCGACTGGTCAGGGGAGGTACAGAAAGTCTTATTGATCTTTGGGAGCCACGGAGACCCAGCCGAGCACGACCGGCAGCGGATCGGCGTCGGCCAGGTCCTCCGGGCCAGCCACTACGCCTCCGGCATACTCGGCTTCGCGGCCGCGGGCTTGTACTTGACGGGCTTCATAGCGGCCTGGACGGACGCGAAGTCGGCCGGGTTGGCGCCCTGGACGTAGCCCGCCGAGACCAGGCGGTGCGCCTGCTCCCACGGCCGACAAGCATCCAGACCGATCACCTCGGTCACGACCCGCCACGGTGGGAGAAAGTGGCAGCCCTCGGTCTGAGGATTCCAACGCATGCGATGCCGCACGTCTTTGGCGCGCGGCAGCCGCTCCTGGAGGACGGCATTGACCAGGAGGCGTGACTGGCGAAAACATCACGTGTTCCACCAACTCGGATTCTTTGTCTCAAGTGCCCAGCTATGGTGAGCCCGTGGGCGAAGATCTTCAGCGGATCTCGGCGGGGCGGTATCGCGTTCTCGGCCCCCTCGGCAAGGGCGGCATGGGTGCCGTGTGGCGGGCGCTGGATGTGGAATTGGGGCGTCCGGTCGCGGTCAAGGAGTTGCAGCTTCCGGAGCACATCTCCGAACAGGACCGGCGCAACCTGTACGCACGGATGGAGCGCGAGGCCAGGGCCGCCGCCAGACTGAAGCACCCTGGGATCGTGACGGTGTACAACCGTCTCGTGGGTGACGATGGACGCCCATGGATCGTCATGGAGCTGATCCAGGGGGGCTCGCTCGAAGACCGGCTCCAGCGCGAAGGACGGCTCCCTATCGGCCAGGTCTCCGACATCGGCGTGAAGATCCTGGACGCTTTGATCGCGGCGCATGCCGCAGGCGTCGTGCATCGTGATCTCAAGCCTGCCAATATCCTCCTCGAGGGCGAGCGTGTCGTCGTCACCGATTTCGGCATCGCCGCGCTCGAGGGCGACACCAAGCTCACGATGTCCGGCGCCGTCCTCGGCACTCCGACCTTCATGTCGCCCGAGCAAGTGTGCGGACTTCCCGCGACGCCCGCGTCCGACCTGTGGTCTCTCGGCGCCACCCTCTACACCGCCGTGGAGGGTCGTCCGCCGTTCTCGGGCCGTACCCTCAGTGCCCTCTTCGTCGCCATCGCGACTCAGGATCCTGCTCCGCAACAGCACTCCGGGCCGCTCACTGCGGTCCTGGACGGGCTGCTGCACAAGAACTCGGCCGAGCGCCTGACCGCCGAAGCCGCTCGTGACCAGCTCAGGCTGCCGACCGGCACGTCCGAACCGCACAGATCGGCGCCCGTCTCGCCGGTGGATGCCGTCGAACCGGCTGTTCTCGTCGACACCTCCGGCCCCGCGTCCTCCAGCATCGCGCCCGTAGCGGGTCCATCGACGAACGTCGCCCCACCTCCCACGGTCGTCGAAAAGCCGATCACAGAGCGGCCGCATCCTCCGCCGCGTCGCCTTGTCCGATCCCGAAAAGTGATCATCCCACTGACTGTGGTTCTCGCGCTCGCTACCAGCGCGGCGGTATGGCTGATGAGAGGTCCCAGCGAATCCGAGCCTCCCGCGACGCAGACCTGGTTTCCCCGGACGGTCAGGCTGCCGATCGAGAACTACGGCTACGGGTTGGCGCTCAGTCCGGACGGGAAGACCGTTGCCCTGGGAGGCGACGACGGCATCGACTTCTGGGATCTCGCTTCACGTCAACGATCAGCGCCCCCCATCCAGCCCAGCGGGGCGCTGAGAGCCGGCGGCAAGATGGCCTTCAGCCCCGACGGGCGGCTCCTGGCCGCGACCGACGACGGACGTGGAGGTGATGACGTCCGCGCCTTCGACCAGGTCAGGTTGTGGGACGTACGGTCACACAAGCAGATCGGCAAGCCCTTCGGCCGGCCGCGCGACACCATCGGCTCGCTGGCCTTCAGCCCGGACGGCCAGGCGTTGGCGACTTCTCACGAAGAAGAAACCCGGCTCTGGAATCTCACCACCCAGCGCCAGATAGGCGCCTCGTTCCCCAACAACGCCGCCGGCCCGGTCATCTTCCTCAACCGGGCCGGAAAACTTCTCGTAACCGACAACGACCTGATCGTCTGGAACATCAAGACACGACGGAAGTCCGGCCGGCCGTTCATGGCCACGACGGTGGGTCTGTGCGGTCTGGCCGCGGTCAGCCCCAACGGCAAGTTCTTGGCCGCCACCATGGATGACGACGAAATCAAGCTCTTCTCGGTCGACTCGCGGAAGAAGATCTCAAACCCCATCAAGATCACCGCTTCGCCCCCGTACGAGGAGGTCATTGCATCCCTCAGCTTCAGCCCGGACGGCAGGCTCCTGATCAGCGCAGGCTCTACCGTACGGATCTGGGATGTGAAAACGGGCAGGCAGGTCGGCCCACCCCTTACCGGGAAGGCGGTGATTGCGGGCTTCGGCCCCTGGAGAAGCGCCGCTGTGTCCCCGGACGGCAGGTCCCTCGTCACCGCCGGCGACGGTGCTCTTGAAGTCTGGGACATCCGCCGTGCTTATCAGTGAAAAGGAGTCTCGGTGAGCGTGGGGCCTGTGCACCTCCTGGCGGACCGGTATCAGATCCAAGGAGCACTCGGCCGGGGCGGCATGGGAACGGTCTGGCAGGCATGGGACACCGATCTGGACCGGGCCGTCGCCATCAAGGAACTACGCCTCTCCGACGACATCCCGGAAGAGGAACGCCGCAACTGGTACGCCCGGATGGAGCGCGAGGCCAGGGCCGCCGCCAGACTGAAGCACCCCGGGATCGTCACGATCTACGACCGCGTGATCGAGGAGGACGGACGCCCATGGATCGTCATGGAACTCATCCACGGTTCTTCCCTCGACGACCTGCTCCGCCAGCGCGGACGTCTGCCCGCGGAGAGGGTGGCCGCGATCGGCCTGCAGATGCTGGACGCGCTGATCGCCGCGCACGCCACAGGCATTGTGCATCGTGACGTCAAGCCGGCCAACGTCCTGTTGGAAGGTGATCGTGTCGTCCTCACCGACTTCGGGATCTCCACGCTGGAGGGCGACGCTCCTCTGACGAGGTCCGGCGCCCTCCTCGGAACCCCGTCCTTCATGTCCCCTGAGCAGGTGCACGGTGGTCCCGCCACGGCGCAGTCCGATCTGTGGTCCCTCGGCGCCACTCTCTACACCGCTGTGGAGGGCCATCCGCCCTTCCCCGGCACCACCCCCGGATCCGTCTTCGTCGCCATCGCCACCGAGCGACCGGACCCCACGCATCATGCCGGACCACTTGTGGCCGTCCTGGACGGCCTGCTGTGCAAAGATCCCACCGTACGGCTGACCGCCCAGGCCACCCGCGACAAACTCACCCACCTCGCGGCCGCCCAAGAAACCCCGCAACCCGTCTTCGGCCGCTCCTCGAAAACCGGTACGGGACCGCCGCCCAGCGGCGTGCCCCAGCGACGCGGACCGCGGACCCTGAGAACGCTTCCCGCCTTAGGGCTCATCGTGACTCTCACCGGCATCTCCGCTGCCCTGGCCATCTGGCTCCAGTCCCCACCCAGCCCGGTGCAGAACAGGTTTCCCAGACTCGCCTGGCTGTCGGAGTCGGAAGCGGACTGGGGGTCTGGGCTGGCGCTCAGCCCAGACGGGACCACCCTGGCGGTGGGAACCAGGACCGGCGTCGAGTTCTGGGACGTCGCCACGCGCCGGAAACTGGGTGACACGGTAGAGATTTCCGGAGTGCACCGCGTGGACGAGCTCGTATACAGTCCCGACGGCAAGAAGCTGGCCGTTCTCAACTATGGCCTCGGCGGCCGGCAGCTCCATCTCTGGGACGCCGTCGGCCGCAAGCCAGATGGACCGGCGCTGATGAGCGGCGGCGAGATCCTGGGAGTCGCCTTCAGCCCCGACGGCAGGACGATCTCGGCCACCAGCACGGAGAGATCGTGGACCGAGCTGTGGGCGGTTGCGTCGCGGCGACCTGTGGGAACGCCGGTCAAGACCGAGCCCCTGGCAGTCTCCATCACATTTCTGGACCCTGGCGGCAAGCTCTTCGTCTCGGACGGCCCTGAGGTATGGGATGCCGCCACGGGCCGCAAGCACCGTCGCCAGTTCCCCATCACTCCCTGTTCGAACAGCGGCTCCCCCTCAGCCCTCGCGCCAGACGGTCAGACCATGGTCATGATGAGCTTTCAAGAAAGGCAGCTCTGCTTCTACTCCACCAAGACCTACACGCAGATCGGGCTCACCCGAGAAGTACCCGAAGAAGCGAAAATGGGCCCGGTCGCCTTCAGCCGGGATGGCGCCATCCTGGCCAGTGGCGGGAAGACTGTCCGGCTCTGGAACACCCGCACCTTCGAGCAGATCGGGCCGGACATGACCCCCGTCGAGACGGAGGTCGTGTCACGCGACGGCGACCGAGTCGCCATCACCCCTGACGGCAACGTCCTCATCAGCCTGACCAGTGCGGGCGTCGAGTTCTGGGACATCAGCTCCGCCCGTTGAGCGATTCCCGGCATCACGCGCCGGGCCGGTCAGCGATCCCAGGACATCTGGACAGGTTCGTCAGGGACATCCTCGGCGAACATACGTTCCAGCAGGTCGGGAAGGCGGACGGGGAGGATCTGCTCCGTACTGCCGCGCAGCTCGTCCAGGGTCCACCAGCGGAAACAATCGAGCTGGGCGCGCCCGTACTCCTACATGCCGGAGGTATCGATCTCCAGGCCGGGGACGCGGTAGTCGGGCGTCAGAGCCAAACCAGGGCTCTATACACCGACAGGCTCAGGGCCAGGGCCAGGATACCGACCAGGACACCCATGGCGCGGCCGGGATGGCGGCGAATGCGCGTGTTGTCCGCCGCGTGTCACGGCTTCTCGGCGGCGCCGCCGCCGGCGCGACTGTGACACAACCATGACGCGGCGCGAACGAGGCGGGGACGCGGCCGGCCGACAGTGGACGGGGTTGACCGGCGGGCGAGTTACGGAGCGTGCTGCGAAGCGATCCGGCCGCCCGCATCGGGACGACGCCGTACGGCCCGGGTGGCCCCGGCACCACGGCGTCGCCCTCATCAAGCAGGGCGAGCCGAACCGGCCGGAGCCGCCGGGACAGAACGTTACGACGAAGGCGATCACGAAAAGGAGAAGGCGTGGCTGATGACGGGAAATGGGACCGGCGTTCGCTGTTTCAGGGCGCCGCTGTGCTGGCCGGTGCCGCCGCGGCCGCGCCGCTGATGGGAAAGGCAGCCACGGCGCTGGCCGGCAGCGGTGACGCCGACGCGCTGTTCAAGGCCGGGAAGTTCGAGCTGGCCGGCCGGGCGTACGAGGAGATCCTTAAAAAGGACCCCACGAACCTGCACGCCGCCCGCCAGCGCGGCTATGTCGGGCTGCTGTCCAACCGGTTCCCCGACGCCGAGAAATACCTCAAGATGGCCCTCCAGTTGGCGCCCGACGACAAGGAAACCAACGGGCTCCTGGGCGACTGCTACATCCGGCAGGACAAGTTCGGCCTGTCCGCACCGCACTGGAAAGCGGCCGGTGAGGACAGCTACGCCAAGTGGTTCGCGGCGGTCAGTGGTGACGCGTACCAGGTCCACGGCGACATCGCGCGGCTGGAAATCAAGCAGATGGACCCGATTCCGCTGGTAGAGGCCTCGGTCAATGGCGGACCGACGAAGCGCTTCATGTTCTACACCGGCGCCCCGAATCTGAGCATGCGGGCGTCGGTGGCCAAGGAGGCCGGGCTGAGTCCCGTTGCCAGTCAGAAGGTGGAGTACGAGAACGGGATCATATGGGCGTACTACGGGATACTGGACTCCTTCAAGCTGGGTGGCATCGAACTGCGCAACGTCCCGGTGGGCTGGTCGTCGACGGAGTCGGGCGAGGATGTCGGAACTGACAGCGACGGCCTGATCGGCACGTGGGTCTTCTACCACTTGCTGACCACCTTCGACTACGCGGGCCGGCAACTGGTCCTGCGCCGCCGTACCCCCGAAACGGCCAGGAAGGCACGCGCCGCCGCCAAGTCGGCGGGCGCACAGCCCCTTCCAATTTGGCTGGCCCGTGAGCAATACCTGCACAGCACGGGCAGCTTCGCCGGCACCGCCGGTTCCCGCACAGGGGTGGTGGGCGTCAACCTCGGCGGAACCAGCGAGATCGTGGCGGGCCTGCGGGGCAAAACGGCCGAGCAGTTGGGAATCCGCAGCGACTACGACCGCGAGATCGGGACTTTCGGCAGCAGCCACCCGGCCGTCGTCTACCCCTGCTACCCGAAGGAGATCCGCCTTGGCAACGCCGTCGCCAAGGAGGTCTACTGCTACACGAACCCCAACCAGCCGGCCAACGTGCCCTGGCCCTATGGGACAGGGTTCGACTCGATGGGCTGGTTTTCCCACTGCTTCTGGAAGCCCTATAACGTCACCGTCGACTTCACCGACATGAACCTCTACATCGCCCGCGGCAAGGCCACCTGATCAGGAGCTACGTGGAGCTGCCGGCTCCTACAGGCGACGGGGTAAGGGCGAACCAGACGCCTTCACCCCCTCGCCCGGTGCCGTACCAGGTAGCTCCCCCGGGCGCCGCCGTAGCCATGCGCGGCCGGAGTCAGGCGCCCGGTGGGGCGACGGCGTCGGGTGGGAGGTGGTGGGAGAGGCGGAGGAGGGTGAGGGCGGCCAGCGCGAGCAGGACGGTGAGCGTGCCCCACAGCAGCGCGGGCGCGGCGCCCAGCAGGGCCGAGAAGGCGGCCGGGGCGACGACGTTGCCGATGGCCCAGGTCTGCTGGTGGATCGCCAGGTAGCGGCCGCGGAGGGCCGGTGGTGCCGTCGCCGCGGCCAGGGCCCATGACGGGGTGGCGTGCATCAGCTCACCCGCCGTGAAGACGAGGGTGGCCGTCACCAGGGCGATGACGCGCGGTGGTCCCGGGGGGAACGCGGCCGCCGCGGCGTACGCGACGCACGACACGATCAGGACCGCCCCGCCGAGGGCCATGGCGTGGGTACGGCGGGCGGCGCGCTGCCGTCGCCGGACCGCGAGCTGGCCCACAGCCACCAGGATCGTGTTGAGCGTGTACAGCAGGCCCAGCAGCCAGGCGGGGGCGCCGAGCACCGTGACGGCGTACACCGGCAGCGCGACCGGAAGGACCAGGCGCGTCAGCGTGAACGCCTGCTCGGCCGCCACCAGCCCGAGGAACGGCCGGTCCGCCAGGACCCGCCGGTACCCGCCCCGCTCCGGGAGCACCGGATCGATCGGTGCGCGCCGCCCCGACAGGACCAGGCAGCCGGTGGCCACGACGAAGCTGGCCGCGTTGACCGACGCGATGATCACGAAGCCGGTCGTGCCGCCCAGCGACACCACCCCCGCTGAGAGCAGCCCGCCCAGGCCGAACGCGACGTTCCTGGCGGTCGACATCAGCGCGTACAGCCGGTCCCGGTCCGCGCCCGTGGCCAGGACCGAGATGTAGCCGCCGGAGGCGGGATAGTAGGCCCGATCTCCGAACGCGACCACCGCCGCGACCACGATCAACGCGGCGAAACCGTCCACGAACGGGTACGCGGCGAAGCCCAGCCCGCGCAGCACGTACGTACCCATCAGCACCCGCCGTGCGTCGAACCGGTCGATGAGCACGCCGGCCACCGGATTGGCGGCCAGCCCCACCGCGGCCGCGGCCGTCACCCCCAGCCCGACCACGGTCATGGGCAGGCCGGTGACCCGGTGGATGAACAGCAGGGTGAGCGGGTAGTACAGGCCGCTGCCCAGGGCGTCCACGAACATCCCGACGAGAAACGGCCGCACGCCCGACTGGCGCTGCGCGGAGGCGATCGACATGTCCAGAAGTATCAGCACGCGCGAGGGCCGTCGCGGATCGGCCGCCCGCCCTAGACGTTCTACGCCGATGGTCCTAGCACCCGGGTGAGCGCTGCGGCGATCCACGTAAAAGGCCAGGTCAGGAACCGTGCGACACGCTCTTTGGGCGAATGGGGCCTATCGCTTGCGGGTATCGGTCGCATGCATCTCCGCCAACACGACCAGGCCTGAAAGGGAATCAGATGACCCAGACCGCAGAGCGTACCGAGACGACTGAGCGCGAAACCGAAGAGCGCGAGGCGTTCGAGTCGCTGATGTTCGCCGCACTCGCGGCCCGCCGCGAGGAAACCACCGAGACGGGCATCGAGCACCCGCTGCTGCTGGCCATGCTCATGCGCCGCCGTAAGGAAGGCGGCACGAGCATGATCGAGCACCCCCTCCTGCTCGCCATGCTCATGCGCCGCCGCGAAGAAGGCACCGAGATGGGCATCGAGCACCCGCTCCTCCTCGCCATGCTCATGCGCCGCCGTAAGGAAGGCGGCACGAGCATGATCGAGCACCCCCTCCTGCTCGCCATGCTCATGCGCCGCCGCACGGAAGGCGAGGAGACCGGCATCGAGCACCCGCTGATGCTGGCCGCGCTCATGCGCCGCCGCAGGGAGAGCGGCATGAACATCATCGAGCACCCTCTCCTGCTCGCCGCGCTCATGCGCCGCCGCACGGAAGGCGAAGAAGCCGGCATCGAGCACCCGCTGATGCTGGCCGCCCTTGCGGGCCGATAAGCACCCGATAACCGCCCGACAACCACCCGACGACCGCCCGACGACCGCGCCCGCCGGCCCGCAAGGAAGAACGCCGTCTCCTGGTTTCCCGGCAAGGGGAAATCGGGAGACGGCTCACACCGACGTAAAGGAGCACCTCATGGCGCCGGAGCAAACCGGTAACTCATCCGAGCACAACCCTCTGGAGTCCATGATCGACGACCTCATCCGCGACATCCTCAGCGAGTCCGGCCAGACCACCAAAGCCCGCACACGCGGCATGGATCCCATGGCGAGCCTGATCGAATCGGCCCTGTCGTCGACCTCGCGTACGGCGTCGAAGGCGTCGCCGATGGAACGGCTCCTGCTCACGCAGGTGTTGTCGTCCGCGTTGGCGGACGCGCTCGCGCCGGCGCTGGCAGACGTCCTGGCACCCGAGATCATGAAGTCCCTGGAGCATCATCTGTCTCCCGGCCCGACCAGCGGCATGGCTTCGACGCGCAGCACCGCCAAAGGAGCAACGGGGAGCAGGAGAAAGACCTGAGTCTCCGGCCGCGGCGACAGGGCCCGGCCGCCGTCCGGCAGCAGCTCCGGGACGGCGGCCGGGCCCTGCTGCCGGACGGACCGGGACAGGCGCCCGAAAACAGGGCCCAGTCGGCTTATGGCGCGTGCTGATCAGGTGGAATCATCGGCGCATGAACGCTGACGTCATCGTCGTCGGGGCCGGGCTGGCCGGTCTGGTGGCGACCTGCGAACTGATCTCCCGGGGCAAGAAGGTCGCCGTGGTCGACCAGGAGAACGCCGCCAACCTGGGCGGCCAGGCCTTCTGGTCGTTCGGGGGGCTGTTCCTGGTCGACTCCCCGCAGCAGCGGCGGCTGGGCGTGAAGGACTCCTTCGAGCTGGCCTGGAACGACTGGCAGGGCAGCGCCCAGTTCGACCGCCTGGACGACGAGGACTCCTGGGCCGTGCGGTGGGCGCGGGCCTACGTCGAGTTCGCCGCCGGGGAGAAGCGGGCCTGGCTGGACGGCCTGGGCATCAAGTTCCTGCCCACGGTCGGCTGGGCGGAGCGGGGCGACCTGCGCGCGGACGGGCACGGCAACTCCGTGCCGCGATTCCACGTGACCTGGGGGACGGGGCCGGGGGTGCTGAAGCCGTTCGTCCGCAGGGTCCGGCAGGCGGTCGGCAGCGGGCTGGTCACCTTCCACCACCGCCACCAGGTGGACGAGCTGATCGTCAGCGGCGGAGCCGTACAGGGCGTGCGTGGCACGCTGCTGGCCGAGGACGACTCGCCGCGAGGAGTGGCCTCCAACCGCGACAGGATCGGCGAGTTCGAGCTGACGGCATCGGCCGTGATCGTCACCAGCGGCGGCATCGGCGGCAACCATGACCTGGTGCGCCGCTACTGGCCGGAGCGGATGGGCAGCGCGCCGGAGAGCATGGTCACGGGCGTGCCGGCGTACGTGGACGGCCGGATGCTCGACATCAGCGCCGAGGCCGGGGCGCGGCTGGTCAACCGCGACCGCATGTGGCACTACACGGAAGGCCTGCGCAACTGGGACCCGATCTGGCCGGGCCACGGCATCCGGATCCTGCCCGGCCCCTCCTCGATGTGGTTCGACGCGCTGGGACGGCGGCTGCCCGACCCCTGCCTGCCCGGCTACGACACGCTGAGCACGCTGCGCCACCTGTGCGGCACCGGCCATGACCACTCCTGGTTCGTGCTCACCCAGAAGATCATCGAGAATGAGTTCGCCCTGTCGGGCTCCGAGCAGAACCCCGACATCACGGGCAACGACCGCAAGGCGTTCCTCCGGGAGCGCCTCCTCGGGAAGGGCGCCCCGGCCCCGGTGGAGGCGTTCAAGCGCAACGGCGCCGACTTCGTCGTGGCCGACACCTTGGACGAACTGGTCGCCAAGATGAACCAGCTGACGCTCGAACCCCTGCTCGACGCCGACCTCGTGCGCCGCCAGATCGAGGCCCGCGACCTGCAGGTGGCCAACCCGTTCAGCAAGGACTCCCAGATCCAGGGCATCCGCAACGCCCGCCGCTACCTCGGCGACAAGCTGGGCCGGACGGTCGCCCCGCACCGGATCCTCGATCCCACCGCCGGGCCGCTGATCGGGGTCATGCTCCACGTACTCACGCGCAAGACGCTCGGCGGCATCCAGACCGACCTCGACTCCCGCGCCCTGGGACCGACCGGCGAGCCCGTCGACGGCCTGTTCGCGGCGGGTGAGATCGCGGGCTTCGGCGGTGGCGGCGTCCACGGCTACAACGCCCTCGAAGGCACCTTCCTCGGCGGCTGCCTCTTCTCCGGCCGCCAGGCCGGCCGCGCCGCGGCACGCTGAGCTACTTCCACAGATAGTCGTGACGCGGCGAGGCCCGGCCGACGAGGACCCCGCCGTCGCGGACCTGCCACTCCTGCTGCCCCTCGACCTCGTGGAACACGAGGAAGAGACCGCAGACGCGATCGCCGTCCGCGTCCGCGGGCGGCAGGGCGGCGATCCGGCGGATCAGCGCGAGAACCTCGCCGGATCGGCTCTCGCGGACGGCACGCGCGTAACAGGCGGCATCGAGCCAGCCCCCTTCGGGGAAGGCCCAGCCCTCCGTCTCGCCCTGCCGGATGATCCGCTCCGCCTCGGATCGTTGACCCGAGAACTCCAGCCAGCCGCGTATGTAGACCCACGCACTCATAACCACATGATGGCTTGCGGGAAGTCGAGAGCATTTGTCGGAATTGCCTGCGAAGGCCACCGCCCGGACGGCAGACTGTTGCCGCGGCCATCACGAGCCTTTCTCCGTTCTCTGACGAGAGCCCGCGGAGGGGGCCGGGGTGGCCGTCACCATTTCCCGGACACCCTCAGCCCAGCAGCCGCGCTTCCACCTCCGGGGCGAGGCCGACGCTCGGCCGGTCCGGGCGCGTCGGGGGCAGGCCGCCGATGCTCCGGAGCCACTCCCACGTGTCGGCCACCGTCTCCTCCAGCGGACGGCACCGCAGGCCCGCCGCCACCGCCTTGGACACGTCGCCCCCGTGCATGAAGTCGTAGCTCTCGCCCACCAGCCAGATCGGCAGGTCCGTCCACGGTTTCACGCCCGCCGCCAGGATGCGCTCGGCCGCCACCCAGCGCAGCTCCGCGTCCGATCCGGTCACCTTGACGCAGGTCTCCAGGAGTTGCCTCATCGTCGCGAACCCCGGCGGGCTCACCACGTCATAGGCCCCGCCGAGCCCGCGCCCGGCCGCCGCCAGGCACCAGCCGGCCAGGTCGCGAACGTCGATGTACTGCAGGCCGAGGTCGCGCGGCTCCGGGGCGAGCACCGGGCCGCCGCGGGCGATCCGGCTCAGCCACCAGGGCAGGCGCCCGATGTTCTCGTACGGGCCCAGGATCAGGCCCGCACGGGCCAGCAGCGCCCGGTCCCCGAACGCCGCGACCGCCCCGGCCTCCGCCCCCGCCTTGTCCTTGGCGTAGTCGCCGTCGCCGTCGTCCGCCGCCACCGCCACGACCGGGGCGCTCTCGTCAGCGCCGAACGGCACCGGCGGCGCGTACACCGACCGGCTGGACACGTAGACGTAATGGCCGGCCCGGCCGGCCAGGAGCGACGCGGCCGCACCGACCGCGGCCCGCGCCCACGACCAGGTGTCGACCACCAGGTCCCACTCCCCGCGCTCCAGCGCCGCCAGCCCGCCGGGGGCCGTGCGGTCGCCGCGCAGCGCCGTCACGCCGGCCCGCGGCTCGTGCGTGCCGCGATTGAACGTCGTCACCTCCCAGCCCAGCGCCACCGCCTCGTCGACGAACGCCCGCCCCACGAACTCCGTGCCGCCCAGCACCAAAATCCTCATGGCATCCACCATGGCCCGCCGGGTTCGGGCGCGGTAGGTGTGCACGCCCTCAGCGGAATCGCCACCAGCGAATATGCCGGGGCGAACGCGGGCCCGGTCATGTTGCGACGGCCCTGCGCGGGTAAATGTCACAGACAGTGATGAAGTCGGGACGGGACGGGATGGTGAGCCGGCTGTTTCCACGCTCGATCCGCGCACGCCTGACCACGGTCGCGACCCTGATAGCGGCCGTGGTCTTCATCGCGACCGCCACCATCACGCTCGCCACCGTGCCCGACAACCTGCGCGACGTGGTCCAGACGAGGGTCGAGCTGGCAGCACGGCGGGTCGCCGCCGAGGCACGTGCCGGAAACCTCCCTCCGGTGCTGGAGACGCCGTCACGCGTCCATGTCCTCCAGGTGGTCTCGGCGGACGGCAGGCTGCTCGCGAGCAGCCCCGGCCTGGCCCAGGGCCTGCGGCTGACGGACCTCAAGCCCACCTGGCCCCAGGTCGTCCGCGTCGGCGAGCGCACCGTGTCCCGCAGCCCCGACGAGCCCGAGACCCACTACCTGGTCATGGCGATCGCGGCGCAGACCCCTCAAGGGCCTGTGACGGTCTACGGGGCGTCCTCGCTGACCGACGTGGACCGAGCCCTCAACTGGATATATGTCCTGGTATTCATTGGCACTCCGCTTGTCCTGGTGAGCGTGGCGGGCATCACCTGGATCTCGGTCGGGTCCGCGTTGCGGCCCGTCGAACGCATCCGTGCGGAAATGGCCGAGATCACCGGCCAGGACCTCAGCAGGCGCGTGCCCGTGCCCGACACCGGCGACGAGATCACCGACCTCGCCGCCACCACCAACGACACCCTCGACCGCCTCGAACGCTCCGCCGAGACCCAGCGCCGCTTCGTCGCCGACGCCTCCCACGAGCTCCGCAGCCCCATCTCGGCCCTGCGCGCCCAGCTGGAGGTGGCCCACGCCTACCCCGACGAGACGGACTGGCAGGCCACCGGCGAGCAGGCGCTGGCCGCAGCCGACCGCCTGGCCGGCATCATCGACGAGCTGCTGATGCTGGCCCGGCTGGACGCCGGCGCGCTCAGCGAGCGCCGCGTGGTGGACCTGGCTCACGTGGCGATGGACCACGTCCGCCGCCGCGAGGGCAATCGGGTGCCCATCATCCCCGACGTGTGCGCCGCGGCGCCCGTCCACGGTTCCCTCATGCAGCTCGACCGCCTGCTGACGAACCTGCTCGACAACGCCACCCGGCACGCCGCCACCCGCATCGACCTGGAAGTGGCCGTGGAAGGCGACAAGGTGATCGTCACGGTGACCGACGACGGCGACGGCATCCCGCCGGAGGATCGGGAGCGGGTCTTCGAACGCTTCACCCGCCTGGCCCCCGCCAGGGCCAAGGACAAGGGCGGCAGCGGCCTCGGCCTGGCCCTGTGCCGCGACATCGCCTCGGCCCACGACGGCGCCCTCACCGTCGCCGACCACTCGCCCGGGGCCCGCTTCGTGGTCGTCCTCCCCCTTTACGGGGAGCCGTGATCGGCCGCGGTCTGCCGTAGGCTCGCGCCCATGGATCTGCGCCAGCTCGCCGCCGAGATCGAACCCATTTCCAGCCGGTACGCGGACAAGCTCGGGATCGAGCGCGACGACGCCTGGTTCCTGCTCAAGCTCCAGGAGGAGATCGGCGAGCTGACCCAGGCGTTCCTCATGCGCTCCGGCCGGGCCAGGACCAAGGGGCGCACGGCGGACGAGCTGGACGCGGGGTTCCGGGAGGAGCTGGCCGACGTGCTGTGCCACGTGGTCCTCCTGGCCCACCATCACGGGGTGGACCTGGAGGCGGAGGTGGCGCGCAAGTGGCTGGCCTGGAAGCGCTGATGCGTGCGCCGTTACGGCGGCCGGGCCCGTGCGGGTCAGCGGGCGTCACCCTGGAGGCCCCTCGCCACGTGCGGCGGGTGGTGCCGCCCGTGCTCTGCCGTACAGGATGAAAGAGCCCCGCCACGTGCGGCGGGAAAAGGGGCGGCCCGCCCGGGAGGAAACGGGCGGGCCGGAGGGAAGAGGGGTCAGTTGACGGCGGTGATCCGGTTGGTGGCCGGCGGGGCGATGGGGTTGTCCTTGCCGAGCTGCTCGACGAAGGCGTCGATGTCCAGCGGCCCGCTCCACAGGTCGGTGCCGTCCTTGAAGCCCGCGAAGGCGTCGCCGCCGCCCACGAGGAAGTTGTTCGCGGCGACCCGGATCGACTGCGTGTCCGTCACCGGCACCCCGTCGATCTTCATGTCCGACACCTTGGAGCCCCAGGCGGCGCTCCGGCTGTAGGTGTAGGTGAAGTTCGCCGACGGCTGCAGGATCTTGGCGAACGGCTGGTTGTTGGGACCGCCGGTGAACTGCTGCTCGAGCACGGTCTTGAGCTGGGCGCCCGTGAGCGTGACGACCTGCATGAGGTTGTTGAACGGCTGCACGGTGAACGCCTCGCCGTACGTGACGACGCCGTCACCCTCGTTCGCCGGGGACGTCGCGTACGTCAGGGGCGCCCGCACCCCGCCCGGGTTCATCAGGGCGATCTGGGCGTTGCCGCCGGTCTTCGTCCCGGCCAGCTGGCCGTCGGCGATGAGGTCGCCGAGCGCGGACTCGCCGGACGCCGCGGCCGCGTTCGTGATGTCGGCGGTGATCTTGCCGACGGGCCTGTTGGCGACGGGGGCGACGCGGTCCCTCCACGTCTGCACGAACGCCGAAATTTCGGGATCCGGGGTGACTGTCCGGGTCACGACGTGGTTGTCCGCGACGACCGAGGCGCGGTCGATGTCCCGCGTCTTGACGTTCACGTTCAGGTCCACCTGCGTGATGACCCGCCCGAACGAGCCGCCCTGCGAGTAGACGCGGTCGTTGCCCGCCGGGTCCTTGACCTTGCACAGGTACGCCTGGTGGGAGTGCCCGCTGAGCACGACGTCGATCTCCGGGTCCACCTGCGTGGCGATGCGGTTGCCCGCACCCGGGACGGCGCTGCAGGCGTCGGGCGACTGGCCCGCGTTCACCTGGTCGCCCTCGTGCACCAGTACGACCTGCGCCTTCACCCCGACGAGCTTGAGCAGCTTCGAGGCGACGTTCGCGGCCTTCACCTCGTCCACGAACTTGAGGTCCTTGATCCCCTCGGCCGTGACGATGTTCGGCGTGGTCTGCGTGACGAGGCCGATGAAGCCGATCGGCACGCCGTTCATCCACTTGATGCTGACCGGCGGCAGCGCGGGCACGCCCCAGTCCGACAGGACCTTCTTGACCTGCGCCGAGTCCGAGCCGCCGAGGGCGGCGAGCGCGTCGGTCTTCTCGTTGCGGTTCTTGAACAGGACGTTCGCGCCCACGTAGTCGAACTTCGCGCCCTTCCACGGGCCGGCGGGCGAGCAGCCGTCCACCGGGTGGCAGCCGCCCTTCATGATGCGCCGCAGCTCGGTGTAGCCCTCGTCGAACTCGTGGTTGCCCACCGCGGCCACCTTGAGCCCCAGCTTGCCCATGAACTCGACCGACGGCTCGTCGTGGTAGGCCGCCGAGATCAGCGGCGTCGCCCCGATGAGGTCGCCCTGGGCCACGGCGATGGTGTTCTTGTCGGCCAGGGCCTTCATGTGGGTGGCGACGTACGCGGCGCCACCGGCGTCCACGGTCTGGCCATTCTCGTCCACCATGCGGCCGGAGGATCCGGTGGGGGGCTCGAGGTTGCCGTGGAAGTCGTTGAGCGCAAGCAGCCGTACGGGCACCGTACCAGGGGCTTTGCTCGCGTCCGCCGGGAGCGTGGCGAGCATGACCGCCCCCGAGGCGACGGCTCCGGCCAGCGCCAGCCGGAGGAAGGAACGAGACGTCATGGCCCAAGACGTTACGTTGGGAACCTATGCAGCCAATGGCGCAAAGGTAACGATTTGCCAGGCTGTCACATGGCGTTATTTGCCAGTCATACGCCTAGAGTTCGTTCTGTGAGCGAACGGGGGGATTGGCGCCACGTGATCGCTCACAGCGAAGGAGGGCCTGTGGGCGGGCATGTGAAGGTCAGGGAACGGCTCGATGACACCGAGGTCGCCTCGGTGCTCGGCCTGGTGGAGGCGGCGACGGAGGCCGACGGCGTCCGGCCGCTCAACGAGCACGTGATGCTCCATCTCCGCTACGGGGGCGACCCGCAGGCCCGGTCCCTGCTCCTGGAGGCGGACGGCACGCTCGTGGGCTACGCCCACATCGACCCGACGGACGAGGTCGAGGGCCCGAGCGCCGAGCTCGTCATCCACCCCGCCCACCGCCGTCAGGGCCACGGCGCGCGCCTGCTGAGCGCGGTCGCGGAGCTGGCGGACGGGCGGCCTCGCCTGTGGGCGCACGGCGACCACGCGGGCGCCGGGGCGCTGGCGGCCGCGTTCGGCTTCGAGCGGGTGCGCTCGCTCTGGCAGATGCGCCGCTCCCTCTTCGCCCCTCTTGAGGCTTCCGCCCTGCCCGACGGGGTCGTGCTGCGCACGTTCGTACCGGGTCAGGACGAGGAGGCCTGGCTCAAGGTCAACGCCGCCGCCTTCGCCCACCACCCCGAGCAGGGCGCCTGGACGATGGACGACCTGCTCCGCCGCGAGCAGGAGCCCTGGTTCGACCCGGAGGGGTTCTTCCTGGCCTTCCGCGGCGACCGGCTGGCCGGCTTCCACTGGACGAAGATCCACGGCTCCTCGTCCCACGGCCACGAGCCCCTGGGAGAGGTGTACGTCGTGGGCGTCGACCCCTCGCAGCAGGGCACCGGCCTGGGCAGGACGCTGACCCTGGCCGGGCTGTGCCACCTGCGCTCGCGTGGCCTCGCCCAGGCGATGCTGTACGTGGACGAGGCCAACACGGCGGCGATCAGGTTGTACGAGTCCCTCGGCTTCAACCGCTGGGACGTGGACGTGATGTACGCGCCCGCCGAGGAGGCGGCTACTCCACGATCGAGTGAAGGATGAAGTAGGAGACGGCGGCCACCAGGGCGGCGGCCGGGATGGTCAGGATCCAGGCGGTCACGATGTTCCCGGCGATCCCCCATCGCACGGCGCTGAGCCGCTTGGTGGCCCCCACGCCCATGATCGCCGTGGTGATCGTGTGCGTGGTGGAGATCGGTGCCCCGAACCCGATGGCCGCCCCGTACAGGACCGTCGCCGCCGCCGACTCCGCGGCGAAGCCCTGGGGCGGGTCGAGCGCGATGATGCGCCGGCCCAGCGTACGCATGATGCGCCAGCCGCCCGCGTACGTCCCCAGCGAGATCGCCCCGGCTGCGGCCAGGATGACCCACTGCGGGATGGGGTCGGACGGGTTGGCGAACCCGCCGACGGTGAGCGCCAGGAAGATGACACCCATGGTCTTCTGCGCGTCCTGCAGCCCGTGCCCGAGCGCCATGGCGGCGGCCGAGACGGTCTGCGCGTAGCGGAAGCCGCGGTTGGTCTTGCCCGGCTGGCTGTTGCGGAAGATCCAGTAAATTGCGATCATGATCAGGGCCGCCAGCGTGAACCCGATCAGCGGCGACAGCACCATCGGGATGACGACCTTCTCGACCACGCCGTCCCAGTGCACCACGCTGGCCGAGGCCAGGGCGGAGCCCACCAGTCCGCCGATGAGCGCGTGACTGGAGGAGGAGGGCAGGCCGAAGTACCACGTGATCAGGTTCCAGGAGATCGCACCGATGAGCGCCGCGGCCACGACGACCAGTCCGTGGGGGCCGTTCGGAGCGTCGATGATCCCCTTGCCGACCGTCTGCGCGACCTGGGTGCCCAGGTGGGCGCCGATGAAGTTCATGGCCGCGGCCATGAACAGCGCGGCCCTGGGGGTCAGGGCCCGGGTCGAGACGGAGGTTGCGATGGCGTTCGCCGCGTCATGGAACCCGTTGGTGTAGTCGAATACCAAAGAGATGACGACCACGCCGATGACGAGGGCGAGCGTAAGGTCCACTACTGGGCCTAGCTTTCCTTGACCGCGATCGACTCGACGGTGTTGGCCACGTGCTCGAAGGCGTCGGCCGCCTCTTCGAGGGCGTCGACGACCTCCTTCATCTTCATGACGGTGAGCGCGTCGTACTCACCGCTGAACAGCTTGGCCAGCAGCCTCCGGTAGACCTGGTCGCCCTGGTTCTCGAGGCGGTTGACCTCGATCCAGTACTCGTTGAGGTTCTTCATGGACCGCAGCCGCGGCATCGCCTCGGCCGTCAACTCGGCGGCCCGCTCCAGCACCTCGACCTGCCTGACCACGTCTTTCGGCAGGTGGTCGAGCTGGTACAGGACGATCAGGTCGGAGGCCGCCTCCATGGCGTCCATCACGTCGTCGAGGTTGGACGCGAGTCGGTAGATGTCCTCACGGTCGAACGGAGTGATAAAGCTCTCATTGAGCCGGTTCATGATCGCATGGGTGCGTTCGTCCCCGGCGTGCTCGCATGCACGCATCTTCTCGGCCAGGGCCTCCCTGTCCGATCCGTCACTAATGATCTCTACCAGCAAACGGGATGCGGTGACCAGGTTGTTCGCGGAGTCTGCGAACAGGTCGTAGTAGCTGTCCTCACGTGGCGTGAGACGCAGGCGCACGTCGTTCTCCAGATGTGCGGGGATGGTCCGTGGAAAGGGTACGGGCTACCAGGCGAAATGCGAACTTCATGTCCCCTTCTCCTACTGGTTACCCTGCGTATGTTGTGCGACACCCGGGACAGAGGGTACTTTGGTGTCTTTTTTGTCACGTTACCGGGGGACCGATATCAAACCTTGGTCCGATGGAAGTCCCGGAACGACCTCGACGGCGTCGGCCCCCGCTGCCCCTGATACCGCGACCCGTACTTCGCGGACCCGTACGGGTGCTCAGCGGGCGAACTGAGCCGGAACACGCACAACTGCCCGATCTTCATCCCCGGCCACAACTTGATCGGCAACGTGGCCACGTTCGACAGCTCCAACGTCACATGCCCGCTGAACCCCGGATCGATGAACCCCGCGGTCGAATGCGTCAGCAACCCGAGCCGCCCCAGCGAACTCTTCCCCTCCAGCCGCGACGCCAGATCATCCGGCAACGTCACCACCTCATAAGTGGAGGCCAGGACGAACTCCCCCGGATGCAGGATGAACGGCTCATCCCCGTCGGGCTCGACCATCCGCGTCAGATCCGGCTGCTCGACCGAGGGGTCGATGTGCGGGTACCGGTGGTTCTCGAAAACCCGAAAGAATCGGTCAAGCCGTACGTCGATGCTGGAGGGCTGGATCATGTCCAGGTCGAACGGCTCCAGCCCGAGCCGGCCGGCTTCGATCTCGGCAAGGATGTCACGGTCAGATAGCAGCACGGTGAGCAACCTACCGTCCGATCGGAAACTCTGTGGGGTTGGGATTGCTGTTGTGCGCCAAGTTTCCGCTACAGTGGGGGACGCGGCTTCGGGTCGCATGCGGGTGTAGTTCAATGGCAGAACATCAGCTTCCCAAGCTGACAGCGCGGGTTCGATTCCCGTCACCCGCTCTCAGACTGAAAAGCCAGGTCAGGGATGGATTCCCGACCTGGCTTTGATTGTTTCAGGGGCTCTCTTCGATCTTCCGTGCAACTAGCGTGCAATTAGCCCACGGGAGCCAGCGCACCCGCCGAGCCGTCATCGTCGCCCTCGTCGTACTTCTTGAGTTGCTGATCGATGGCGTCTGTGATCACCTGGTCAGCGCCCCTGACCGCGTGCTGGTAGATCATGGCCGCCCTGACGTTGTCGTGCCCCATCCGGGCCATCAGGTCCTTGAGACCGGCCCCCGACATCGCGGCCAGCATGTTCCCGGTGTGACGGAGATCGTGGAAGTGCAGGCCGGGGAGTCCCATGTCCTTGACCACGTCCACCCAGCGCGTACGGGTGCTGAACCCACTACGCCGCATCGGCCCGCCCTTCGCTGCCGGGAACATCAGCGCCCCTGGCTCGTCCTGGACGTAGGTGTCCGTGTGCTCCTTGAGGATGGGGATGATGCCCACGGTCCGCCGGCCCGCCTTGGACTTGGGAGGCCCGAGGAGCAGCCTACCTGTGGAGCGTTCCACGAAGGCGACGCGCACGCGAACGGCCTTGGCGACAAGGTCCACGTCCATCGACAGTGCGAAGGAGATCAACGCGGCGGGACTGTCGCTCAACATCATCTGCCAGAGCTACCCCGACCATCAGCTCAGGCGCCTGCTGAACTCCGGCACCCGCATCCGTTGCCTCTTCCTCGACCCCAGGGCCAGGCGATCCGCGCCCGCGAAGCAGAAGAGCGCTACACCGACAACACTCTGACTCACAGCCCTCAACATCACCATGCTGACCAGGCTGCGCGATCGACTCAACACCGCGTCGGCCCAGCGCCTCGAACTCCACATCTACGACGAGACGATCCGCTTCAACTTGCTGATCGTTGACCGTGCGTTCTGCGTGGTCCAGCCGTACCTACCGGAGGCCCGCGGAGTCGACTCGCCAACCTTCGTGATCAAAGACAACACCGCCGCGGAGGGGGTGTTCCCCATCTTCGACCAGGTGTTCAGGGATATGTGGGAGCGGAGCAAACCTGTATGACCATCGACGCCCGAACGCTTCTTCCCATCGCCGAACGCGCTGTATCGATCGCCAGCGAGATCATCAGAACCAAGGCCCCAGGCGTCGTCACCGCCAAGGGCGACCGCGACATGGCCACCGAGGTGGACTACGCCGTCGAGCACGCCGTACGGGAATTCCTGTCTCGCGAGACACCCACCCGGGACAAGCCGAGCAGACCAGGGCGGGCAGGTGCGCGCAGTGCGGCGACAAGACCGTAAGTCACGGGCTGGTTGCCCTGCCATTGGCGACGGCTATAGGGGTGGTTCTGGCACGGCTCCCCAGTAAAAGGTGGAATCTGCCAACAGTTGCCGGGTCAGTGTTATCCCGGTGAGGCGCTCGGCGAGCAAGAAGGCCGGCCCTTCGTAGAGATAAGGTAACCCGGGGTAGAGCCTGTCGATCTCCGCCATGGTGTCTACGAGTTCGTCCGGTGTCTCCATCATGTATCCCTCTTGCGCCCAGAAGCCGAATCTGATCTTGCCGTCCTCGAACCAGTAGAAGTAGTCCAAGCCCTTGATGCTGAGCGCGAACTGGGAGACAAGGCGGGTGCCCTTGGACAGCGAAGGGAGCACGTCTTCTTCGCGGGTGCCAAGCGAGCCAGATTCGACGATGAACGACCATTCGCCGATGGAGGCGATGCCGATCGGGTCGCCGGGGAATGGGAACTTGTCGGGGTTACCGGGGAATGGGCCGGGCGTGAAGTCCTCCCAGCGGCCGCCGAGGCGAGTGATTACCTGCTCGGGCGCGTCACGGACGTAGATGAAGCTGTAGCCATACTCGGTGTACTCTCCGCAGAGCCAGGAGACGTCAAGGGGATGCGTAGTCATGGCGCCATGCTGCCAGCCGCCACCGACAGTCGCAGACGCCCAGCAGTTCGAGGCTGCAGTTGCTCGCTTTGGGACCCTCAGGCATTCGCCGGGCACCGCCTGCGCAGGCCGCATTGCAGGAGCTTCTGGTGATCGTCGTGCCATTAGCGTGCCATTAAGGGCGGTAGCGAGGGGTCAACCACGGTCACTCACGACCGGTCTCAACCGCAGGTCAACGCTCTCACGAGCCAAGATCCCTGCAATTCCCAAGCTGACAGCGCAGGTTCAATTCCCGTCACCCGCTCTCATCGTGAAGGCCCAGGTAGACCGACGAAGTCGGTATCTGAGCCTTGATCTTTGTTGGGGCCAGATGCAACCGGGCCAGGCGGACCATCCACGTCCCCGTCATCATCGTGGCGTATCGGATGAGCCCTACCGCTCCGGACAACGCCAATCTCGACCATCCTGAGTGGATCAACGTCCTGAACTCGGCTGACGCCGCCTACCCCGCCTTGTCCTCCGACAAGCACAGCTTGTGACGAAACTCCGCGCAACGCCCTTGCACATAGGAGCGTCAGGCGCGTGGGGTGCGCGTCGCGCGAACGAGACCAGGTCGCGGGAGAACGGTGGCGCCTCGTGGCGCACCTCCCAGGCGGTTCATCACGTACGTCCTCGGCTGACGGGTGTGAGGTGCGAAAACCGCCGCTATTCGTTCTTCCTCCGCAAAGCCTGGCCTGAAAGCTTCACCAAAGCCGGAAGTGTTACGGCTGGTCGCCATTGGAGAGCTACGCTCCCCCTTTGCCGGGCTCCTATACGAAGGCCGGTGGACCGAGCTAGTAGCGATCGGGGAAGGGAGGCATCGTGGGACAGCCGCCCTACCACGCCGGGCCCGGTGCGTGGCAGCCGCAGGGCCAACCGCGCCATGCCAGAAGCGGGCCGCAAAGCGTATACGGGAATGCGCAACCGCCCTACCCGTTTGGTCCGCCGTATGCGCCTGGCGGGCCACCGCCCCCGCGGCGGCGCAGGAATTCGGGGTGTACGGCGGCGCTGTTGGGCGTCTCAGGGCTGCTGATAGCCGCCTTGGTGATCGCCGTCGGCTTCGTGGCGGTGTCCAAGCTGCGGGGCGATGTCCGTCCGATCGCACGGGGAGACCGCACCGCCTCGCCGGAGCCCGGGCGGGACATCGCCGAGGGCGGCGCCAAGCTGAAGACGGTCGAGCGTGACGGCTACGACGAGCTGAAAGGGGAGGAGGCAGAGGGGATCGCCGATCCTGGGCCGCTGGTGGCGAAACCCGGCCGCTCGCCGCGCCGGTACGCCGGCTCACCGGTCATCTCAGCCTGCACTCTGCTGACGTTCGCCGATCTGAACAAGCTCGGGCTGCTTCTGCACCCCAATCCCCTGGTCGGATCGTACCGGCGTTCCTACTTCGACGGGCAGGGCAATGGTCCGATCGAGAAGGGCGGGCTGTTCGTCCCGACCGACGCGCCGAACAGCTGCAAGTACGTGCTGTGGCCGAAGTCCCCGGTGGAGATCGCGGTTTTTCAGGAGAGCTACACCAGTTCCCGCGCCATGGACTACTCCTTCGATCGCTACAGCACGAGGCCGGCGATCGGCGAAGTGACGGTGCGGGAGCGCAAGCGCAGCTCGAGCCGAGTGAACGAGACCATCGACTACCTGCACTACGTTCTACGGCTGAAGAACACGGTCGTTCAAGTGGAGTTGTCGCTCCAGCGCGGACCCCAGCAGGAGAAGCTCAGGCGGGCGCTGCTGAAGACGATCGCCGGCAACCTGGTGGAGCGCTCGGCGGATCCGGCGGGCATCCCTTCTATCGCCTATGACAGCCCTCTGATCACCGCGAAGCCGGCGCCTGCGTGCGCCCTCATCGAGGCCAAGGACTTCCGGACGCTGTTCCACCGGCCGGCCGCGCCGTTCGTCGGGGAGGAGTTCGGCAGCGCGGCCGGCAGGACGAACTTCAGCATCGGCACGGGCATCCCCGACCAGAACGAGTACGCCTACGTCTACACACGGTGCGAGCGGAGCACGGGGCACAACTACCTCACCGACCGATACAAACTGCAGGTAGAGGTCATCAGCTACATGGCCGATGCCGCGCCCGCGCACTCTATCGACTTCACCAGGCCGCTCGACGGCGGGCAGCCGCTGACCCGTCCTGCGGGCGAGGAGTCGTACTGCGTGACCCGGCCCTATGCCCGATCGGCCGGCGCGCTGGTGTTCCGGAAGGGGCGATTCCTGGTGACGCTGTCGATGACTCAGCCCGATGATGTTCAGCGCTTTGATCCGCGCGAGCGCTGCGGGCGCATCGCCTCCGTGGCTCAGCGGGTGGCCGGCAGGCTGTAAGGCCCCTGCCCTGGAACGCACGCCGACCGCATGCTGCGGCTCGTCGCAACCGCCGAGGCGAACGTTTCCGAGTTTGACGACTGACTCGCCTGTTGCTGAACGGCGAACGCCGCGCGCGAGTTCTGATCGTGGGCCCGTGGCCGTGCCCGTTGCGTGTCCGTCAGGTTGGTGCATAGCGGGGAGTCACGGAGACTCATGGTCGCTCGGCTGGCATTTGCCCAAGCCGGCGTTTTCCCAGTTCAAACCGTGTGATCTTGAAGGCTTCCCAAGCTGACAGTGCGGGTTCGATTCCCATCACCCGCTCCATACCAGAAAGCCCAGGCCAATCGGCATTTTCAGGATCCGAGCTTTGATCTTGTTCGAGCTTATCGATCCTCTCGTGCCATTAGGCGTGCCGTTAGGGCCGATGATCACTCAGCGGGTACCAGCACGCCAGGCGGGTCGTCCTCGCCGTCGCCGCGTGCTCGTTCGTTCCCGATCAGGTGCTTGTCGATCGCTTGCGTGATCACCTGGGTCCGCCCCGCGCACCGCATGCTGATAGATCATCGCGGCGCGCACGTTGTGATGGCCCATTCGAACCATCAGGTCCTTGGGGCCCCGCACCCGACTCCGCCGCGATTGTGTTCCCCGTGTGGTCAAGGTCGCGCAGGTGGAGACTCGGCACCCCGATGGCCCGTACGGCATGCGTCCAACCGCTCACTTGTTGAACCCACTCCGCCGCATCGGGCCGCCCTTGACCCCCGCGAAGATGAGCGCGTCATCCTCCGGCTTCACGTAGATCCTCATGTACTCGCGCAACTCCGGCAGGATGGGCCTCCGGGATACCGATCACGCGCCTGCCGGCCTTGAACTTGGGCGGCCCGAGAATCATCTCCCGGTCCCCGGCGCCTCGGCAAGGACCAGATGTTGGTCCTGGAGTTCACTGGGAGCGAGGATGACGCCCCAGAGGAGCGGAACGTCCTGTGGCGGCTTACGGGATATCTGACCATCGGCCTGATCGGGCCGCCCGTCGCCATCGACGACACGGCGTGGAACAACGGCCGCACCCTCCACCTGCGACAATGTCCTGCCATAGCGGAACGCCCCGGCGTTCGGTGCGCTCCACGGCCGCACTGATGACGCCACCTCCGGGCTATTCCACCAGCGCGCCGAATACGTAGGTTCCGGGAGCGTCCGGGTCGTCGCCGGCCCAGAACTCTGTCCAGTGGGTGCGGAACTCGTCGCGGGTGAGGTGACCGTCACCGTCCAGGTCGAGGCGCGGGAAGATCTCATCGGTCGCTGAGGGCGCCCCGTTCCACGTCTCGATGAGCGCGCCGTATTCCGAACAGGAGATGAGGCCGTCGCCATTGAGGTCGATGGCCTCGAACATCGCGTCGGCAGTGCCGGAGACCGCGTCGGTCATGTCACCAAGTCCATCCACGACGCGAAGCACCTCGTCGAGGGAGACAGCGTCGTCGCCACCGGGGCCGGAGGCGGCTCGGAGCACGGGCCACCAACCGGTCATGATGGAGGCCAGTCGCTCTGGGTCGACGGACCCCCCGACTGCCGTCCAGCGGTGGGCGAGCGCCTGGAAGTCGGCCTGGGTCAGTCGGCCGTCGCCGTCCACATCCATCGCCCGGAAGACTCTGCCGACCTTTCTACGCTGGAACTCACTGGCCACATCCGCCTCCACTCTTCGGGAGACTCAATGTTTTCGAGAGATCACTAATCGCGACCATAGTCATTTGAGTGATGAACACATTACTTAGCGTAGAAGCCCTGGTTCGTGACGTAGGAAATCGCCATCCGAAGGACCGGGTCAACGAGGACCAGAGAGTCGTCCCGGCCGCCCCGAGGGCACGTGCGGTCGATCGCGCCACAGCCACCTTGCGGCCGTGGGACCAGAGCCAAATGGTGGCGACAGTTTCTAGTGGGAGGGAACAGACCGGTCCTGGTCAGGGACTGTTCTCGCACGGTGTATCACCGTGGCACTACACACCGTGCCTATCGAACTCGCTGACCGAGTGCCGTACCGCCGCTCACGCACCAGAGCGCAGCTGCTCCACGGCCGACTCCACCGTCTCGCGGAACCTGAACGCCCGGTCCAGCCTTATCTGTCGGCAGTGTGCCAGCAGGTCAGCAGGAGCTGCCGCGACAACCAGCGCTCCGCCACCTGTCATCACCCGCTTCGCGCTCGAAAGAACCGCTCCGATGGTCCAGCTGTCCCAGGCGTCAACGCCGGCAAGGTCGAGGACCAGATAGGGCGGATCCGGCATGGGCAGCGCCATCATCGCATCGCGAAGACGAGCCCCTAAGCGAGCATCGTGGCAGAACTCACCGCTCCCGTGCAGGACCGCATACCAATCGTGCAGCGCTCCATGTATTTCCAGCGCAGTGCCAGGTTGCTCGCTCATGCTGCAACCCCCGTCTCTGCCGATTGCCCTCCATTCTGCCTCCGGCTCGGGCTCCAACTCCGGCTCCGGCTCCGGGTCCGGGGTGATCGCCGTACTGCGGCAGGATCGTAGATGGCTGAGGTGAAAGCCTGATCATCCCGCCTGTCACCACCCTTGGAGAAGGCGAGCAGGCCGGGAGCCAATGTCGTTCCTCATGCGTCGCGCGAGGAGTGCCAGGTGGCGGGCTGATCGTCGTGCCCGCGCGCAGTTAGGGCGAGCCTCCGGTGAGTGGTGGATTGGGCTGAGGCCGGCTCAGTTCAATGAGCGGCCGAAGCCGATTTCCTGCCCGGGCAGGGTGTTCTGGTCAGGGCTGATGAACGTGGGCCTCGTCGTGTTCACACCGTCTGACGAGCCTGAGCCGCCGAACCCGTCGCCGTCCACGGAACCTGCGAGCAGGCCGCGAGAGTCCTGGGAAATCAGTACGCCCTTGGCTGTCAGTCCCTGGGGTGAGCCGCGGTGAACGTAGATCTGGCCTCCGGGGTCGGCTGCGTCGGCATAGCTGTTGCCCGCGATCACGTCGCCAAAGCCGATCGCCGACGCTCAAGGCCTGTACGCCCCACGCGTCGAAAGTGCGACCGGCCACGTCCTTCAGCCCGCCGGAGGAGCCACGGTAGACCGCCCCCTTACCCTCATCAGCTGGATCGTCGTCAGAAAAGGCGGCCACGAGATCGTCGATCCCGTCGCCCGTGACGTCGCCTGCGGCCAGCGCATTGATCTCGCTGGACTTCTTGACTATTCGAGGCCATGGCGGATGCTGCCGTATCCGGCTGCTCTCATAGACCACCCCGACCGACTGTTCCGTCACCAGTCCCAGATCCTGGTAGCCGTCCCCGTTGAAGTCGCCCGCGGTCAACAACTCCCCGAACGTCGCGTCTTCGGGCTCGAGCAGAACCGCCGAGCGGCTGGACAGCCCCTCCTTGCTGCCGAAGAAAATCGTCACAGCAGCAGGCGAGATTGGATTCGGGAGTCGCGCCGACGGCGAGATCGGCGTATCCGTCGCGATCGAAATCGCCGCTGGCGGACGACACGCCGAAACTGCTGCCATTGGTCGAAGCCCCCGGCTGGCCCGCCTGTTCAGGCTGGAGAAGCTTCTGACGACGCGTGGTGAGTCCGTCGGCTCCGCCGTACGAGACGATGACGTATCCGGAAACCGTGGAAGGTTTGCCCTCCCACCATGGTCCAGGAGCACCGATGGCGAGGTCGGCGTAGCCGTCGCCGTTGTAATCGCGGGCCTTCACCGTGTCGCAGCCCACGCGGCATTTCCGCGGGTTCCCGGCAGCTTCAGCGGCGCCTTCGTCGGAGTCGGTGAGCGGGTCGCAGAGGGAATCTCGGCAGGTTCAGGCGCATGAACGGGGGCGGATGTGATCGGGAGCCGAGCCGCCGGAGCCTCGGCGGAACACGCGGCCAGACCTACCGCGATGGTCATGGTCGCGAACCCTCGCGTGATGGTCGTCCGCATGACCGGCAGGATGAAAGGTCGCCGTGAGAGGAGTACGACGACGGCGCCGATTGAATCTTGGCGCGCTTTCGTGTCGCCACGTCGTTCCAGGTCGCCGTTGCTGGTGGGGCAAGAAGTATGCCGACCGATATTTACCGGTGCGGCTCAAAGGGTGCCGCTCCGCGCGGCCTCGCGGTCCTGCGCTTGCCAGGGGTGGCCAGAGTTGTGCCTGTGCTTGGGGCGATCGGCGGCAAGTTTCGGGACGGCAGATGTACTAATGGCGTTCGGGAGGCAGTTCACCGACTCGCGCCACCGTGTGAGTTCCATTGCCTGTGCATCGCCAGACAGCGATTTTGTGTTCCAGTTCGGCGCGCAGGCCTAGATCATGAGCGGAGCAGACGGGCCAGACCTTCCAGAGCAGCTCCATGATCACCTCTTGGGCGGCGTCCGCGACGCTCGCGAGCGCCTCCTGAGCATCGCGTCCCTCGGCGGGCCTGATGCCGTTGCCGTGGTAACCATCCCGGAACTCCACCCAGGCATGACCGCTGTCGTCCCAGTCAGGGATGACCAATCGGAGGGTTCCAGTGATTCCCCTGCTGCGGACGTCGCGCTCGACGAGCTTCAGTGCCTGTTCCAACGCCACCCACAGACTTGGTTTGAGGGCGAAGGTGGGCTCGAACCGGACGTCACGGAGAAGCCTCTTGCCCAGGCGGGTCACGTCGGCCGTTGTCAGATGAGCGGTTGGGCGTTCGAGGAGTTCCCGCGTGGCAGGGGTACTTATGTCGGCTTCCTCCAGCAAGCAGGCCAGCGCGATGACGGGTTCGGCGTCAAGGGCGCCGTCGCGCAACGCCAGGTAGATGCGGCCCGTCAACTCGTCGATGACCTGCCGGGCTTCCTCATGGGAGTGCACGCTGCAGTGTTGCCGATCGGCTGAAGCCAGGCAACCGAAATCGTGGCGTGCGGCTCGGTCAAGATGGCGGCTGGGCTGTGTCCCCTTCCTGCAGCGCTAGGGAGCCGAAGGTGCTCTTTGAGAGCGTGCCTGCCTGCGAACGTTCCGCCGTGTCGCTGACACTGGATGCGATGCCCCTTGCCCTCTTCTGGAACGAGACGCGCTGGCGTGCGAATCGCTCACTGCTCTGTTTGTCGCAGGTCTGGATAAGGCGCCCATCGGTCGATATGTCGAAATCCTTGACGAGCTCGGCCTGATTCGGTGACCTTGCCGCGGTCATGGCAGTGCGTCCCGGCTCTGAGCGCTCGTCAGGCAGGACAGGAGATTGTCGTACGGGGTGGCTACGGTTCGGGGTGTGACGTATCCCGAGGTCATCCCGATTTCGTACGAGCCCGACTATCACACCGACCGCATCGGCCGATGGCGTGATGGTCAGTTCCTTGGCGGGGTTGTGCCTGCCTTCCGGGAAAGCTACTCAAGAACAGAGGATTGGTTATCCCATAAGCGGTGGTATGCCGCTCTTCACCGCTTCAGCCCCGAAGGTCACTACCTTGACTCTCGTGTCGAATGTACCGGAGCCGATGACAGGCATAGGGAGTCGGTAGACGCCGCAGATCGGCGGCTGGACGAATGGCTCACTGAGCTGCCCGACCTCGAGTTCGGCGACATCGCCATTCGTCCGTTTCGGCTGGAATTCGATGGCGTGGTGTTCGGGCTGATCCTGGAAGACCATGAAGGCGAGGAGTGCGCGGAGCTTTACCCCGACAACCTTGGCTTCTATGCACCCTGGGACGGCCTCTACGACACCTGATCACCATCATTACGGGCCACAGAGAGCCGGAGTGGCCTGGAGTTCGGCCCCGTCGGTCATAGGGTGCTGGGCGACAGGGGGCCAGTCGCCCGAGCTGGGCGTATTTCGGCACGTCAGGTGCAGTTCGGGCCGCGCCTGGACCTTCCCGCGAGGATGGCCTGTTCTGAATACTTCCGGCCTCCATCGAGAGCTAGTGCTTCGCTTCGCATCGACGCCGACAAGGCCAGCTCTCGGCTGATCGTTGCCGTCAACGGGCCGAGGGCGGTCTCCGGCGCAGGTCAGCGCCACTACGAGCCAAGGTGCTTGCGATTCCCGCGTCGGCAGCGCACTCTTCGGGAAGCATCGCGGGACGTTGCCCAATCTGGTGAGGCGGTCTTTCGTCGTTAGGAGAAATGTTTCATGAGCGGTGCGACAGCGGCTGACTATGCGTGGCTGGCGGACGAACGCACTGGTTACGATGGCGAGGCAGGGCTGTGCCTGACTTTCGTGCGGGGGTTACCTCCCGACGAAGCCTTTCGGCGGATCGGGGCCGCCCCTGGAGCTGCCGGCGAGTTCGGAATCGCCGCCTATGCCGTGCAGAGCGGGACCGTTCTTGAGTACGGATGGGCGGGGATGTTACGGGAGCAGTCGGTTCCCTTGTCCGTCGGCACCGTCGTGGCCACCGTATTCGTTGACATCAACCACGATGACTTCTTCTATCTCGTCGGCGGCCGGCGGATCAGCTCATTCAGCTGGTACGCCTACTCCCTTCGCCACGGTCTCGACCCTGATCCGCTCCTGGCCGACGTACACGAGTTGGGGCTCGACCTGGACGATGGCACCGAAGCACCGCTGCCGAGCGCGCTCGCGCTGGCCGAGCGTGCCACCGGAGTGCGGTTGCACCGCGCCGACTACATCAGACCTTCACTGATCGGCTCGGTTGGTCAGGCCTGAGCGAAGCGCGAGGAGATCGCGACCGCCTGCACAGGAACCGCCTACGCACGCTCATCGAATCCCGATGGCCTTCCAGCGACTCGGCGCGGTAGGCGAGGTCATCGGCGGACGCGGTAGCGGAGGTGTGTGGCTTCCCGTCCTCGGATGACCTGGATGGTCTCCAGTTCGATGTGGTCGGCGCCGAGGTGTTCGAAGAGTCGGCGGCCCTCACCGAGCAGGACCGGGACCAGGTGGATCTGTATCTCGTCGAGGAGTCCGGCCAGGAGACAACCCTGGGCAGTACCCACGCCATGGACCAGCACGTTCTTCTCGCCGGCGGCCTCCTTGGCGCGGCGTACGGCGTCCTTGAGGTCGCTCAGATAAGTGACGTTGGGCCACTTCGCGTATCGGGGGCCGGGTTGGTGGCGGCTGAGAATGAAGATGGGCACGCCGTCGTGATGATCTCCGTCCCAGCCTCCGGCTGGTTCGAAGGTCCCGCGGCCGGCGAGCACCGCTCCGGTGGAGAGAGAATCGTCAAGGACCTCACGATCGGCGCCGTCCAGTTGTTCGGCGTCGCCGACGCCTCCCGTCCATTCGTGGAGGCGGTGTCCGCCGTCACCCAGGCCGTTATCGAGTCCCTCATTGGGCCCGGCGACGAAGCCGTCGAGGGACATGGACATGTAGAGGACGGTCGACGACATGACGGGGGTTCTCCCTTGTTCGAATGATGAGCAGGGGTGGCACAAATCTGATATCGCGCGCACAGCCGTGGGACGCCAGGTGTGTGAGTTGACCGACCTGATTCTCTTCGCGATCGGTGGCGTTCAGAACGAGCTGAAGGGGTGTGCGTCTGGAAGGTTGGGATCCTTGTCGGCCTTGCTGGCGTTGGTCGAGCGATGGATCGCCGCCCAGACGCCCAGACGCCCAGAGGTCCGAAAAGTGGTTGGTTGCCGCATTACCGGTCGTGTAGCTGGTCAGGCCATTCGCCAGGTTCGTCGAGGTTTGTTGTGCGGGCGGCCGGGGATGCCGGGGCGTTGCTGCCATGGGCGGGGTCCGTCGGGCGGGCGGTAGGCGACGCCCAGCGCGTCCAGGCGGGCGTAGTGTGCCGCGTTCATCCGGCGCTCGAAGCCGTCGAAGTCACGTTCGTCGGGAGCCGGCAGGTCCGACCAGGCCACTTCGGCGAACGCGACCAGCCGGGGAAACGCCTGGTAGTCCACTCGCCCGCGATTTTCGGCGACTTCCGTCCACAGGTTGGCCTGGGTGCCGATGACGCGGGCCGCGTGAGCCGTGCCCGCCAGCCGGGGCGGTACGGGCTCGAACCGGTAGACGTCCTCCAGCGTGTGCACCCAGCCGAACGGCACGGGCTCCCGGACATCGTGGGACTGGACGTGATCGAGGTAGACCTCCTGTTGAGGGCACATCACCACATCGTGACCGGCCTCGGCGGCGGCGATGCCGCCCGTGTACCAGCGCCAGCACGCGACGGCGGCGCCCTCCGCCAGGCCGCCCTCCAGGATCTCGTCCCAGCCGATGAGACGACGGCCACGCTCGGCGAGCCAGCGGCCGAAGTGGCTGATCATCCAGGACTGGAGCCCATCTTCGTCCTTGAGCCCCAATTCCCTGATGCGTGCCTGCGCCGTGGGTGACTCGCGCCATTGGCCTTTGAGGCACTCGTCGCCGCCGATGTGGATGAACAGGCTGGGGAAAACCTCCAGCACCTCTTCCAGAACGCCCTCATAGAAGCGCAGTACGGCGTCGGTCGGCGCAAGCACGTTCGGGCTCTTTCCCCATTCGGTCCACACCTCCAGCGCGGTGGTGTCGATGACGTCGGTGTTCCCCAGTTCGGGATAGGCGGCGATGGCCGCCTGCGAATGACCTGGGATATCGATCTCCGGGACGACCGTGATGTGCCGCTCCCCGGCGTACGCGACGATCTCGCGTAAGTCGTCCTTGGTGTAGAACCCGCCGTGCGGCCGTTCCTCCCAGATCGCCGGCTCGCCCCAGCCCATGCGGGTACGCGGTCGCCACGCGCCGACCTCGGTCAGCTTGGGATAACGCTCGATCTGGACGCGCCAGCCCTGGTCATCGGTGAGATGCAGATGGAACACGTTGAGTTTGTGCGCGGCCAGCAAGTCGACGTACCGCATCAGGTCTTCCTTGGGCAGGAAATGGCGTGCGACGTCGAGCATGAATCCCCGCCAGGCGAAACGCGGCGCGTCGTGTACGGTCACGTACGGCACCATGACCGGCTCTCGTGCGATGGGGGCACGGCGAAAGGCGTCCAATCCCTGGATCTGCCGTAAGGTCTGACGCCCCCAGAAAACCCCGGCCTCGTCTCCGCCCGCGATCTCGGCGCCGTCGGCCGACACGGTCAGTCGATATGCCTCAGGCCGGAGCAACGGATCGACGCGGGTACGCACGACGCCTGTGAACGGCCCGGAACCTCCGGCCCAGTCGAGCCGGACCGGTGCGGGAATCAAGCCCGGTTCGATCGCCACCGGCCTATTCTGCGCTCGGCCGGCGGCATGGGAAAGGCAGCCGGCCCGGCAGAGATATCCACTGGAAATTTCGCCGCCGGGCCGCGAACCTGGCGAGCATCCATCAAGGCCAGTGTTCGAACATCTGGAAGGCGTACCCGATGACGCAGACCTCCCAAGAGCATCCGGACCTGCTGGTGAAGGGGCATCCTTTCCGGCAGTGGAAGACGTGGCGGATCCCCGGCACCGCGTTCACCCTCACCGGTTACTCCCGGGCGAACGACAAGACCTTCTTCCACATACCGGAGTTGCGATGCGCCCTGGACGCCGGGTTGTGCGAAGGGCGGCAGCCCGAGACGGTCTTCTTGACGCACACGCATCACGACCACGTCAAGGATCTCGACTACCTCGCCTCCAGGCCATCCGGCGCCGACATCTACCTGCCGGCCGAGGCGATGCCGTATGTGGAGGCTTTCCTGCGTGCGTCCGCCGAGCTGAATCACGCGGCGCCGTACGATCCGGCGCTGGCCCCGGCCTATCGTCTTCACGGCGTACGGCAGGACGACGAATTCGCTTTCGGCTCCCATGGCCACCACGTGCGCGTGGTGGGATGCGAGCACAAGGTGCCCTGCGTGGGCTACGCGTTCAGTGAGAACGTCAAAGAACTGCTGCCCGAATTCCAGGACCTGCGGGACGAACTCGTCCGGGACGGACGCGGCGCGGAGTTCGGCCGGATCATGGCGCGGAAACGGCGAGAAGGCGTGGAGGTCGACCGGCAGGTACGCCGCCCCCTTTTCGCCTTCCTCGGCGATACGCATGTGTCGGTGTTCGAGCGGAACCCCTGGCTGTTCACCTATCCGGTCATCATCACCGAGTGCACCTTTCTCCACGACAGCGAGCTGCCTCGCGCGGACCGGGTCGGGCACACGGTGTGGAGCCGGCTCAAACCCGTGGTCGAGGCGCACCCGGACACGCTGTTCGTGCTGACCCACTTCAGCCTGCGCCATTCCGACCAGGAGGTGGTCGATTTCTTTCGGCGGGAACGGCATGACAACGTCCTGGTGTGGGCGCATTCGGAAAGCCATCTGCCCGAGCAGCACCAGTCCAGGCACGTAGACCAGTAGGCGGTCGAAGGAGAGGATGAGGTCATGCTGCCCGCGGACAGTCATGTTCACAGCGAATGGTCGTGGGATGCGCCGGGCGGCTCGATGGAGCGGACCTGCGCGCGGGCGGTGGAGTCAGGGCTGCCCGCGGTCGCGTTCACCGAGCACGTGGATTTCACGGCCTGGGTGGTCCTTGCCGACGACCTCGACGAATACGCGCATCTCAAGCCGTTCGTCACGCCGGCCGGAACGCTGGCTCCACCGAGATTCGAGCCCGACGGATATCTGGAGTGCGTGCGGCGCTGCCGCGATCGGTTTCCGAGCCTGCGCATCATCACCGGGGTGGAACTGGGCGAACCGCATTGGTACGGCGACGAGGTCGCGAGGCTGCTCGACGCCGGGCAGTTCGACCGGGTGCTCGGTTCGCTGCACTGCCTGCCGGTGGGGCGGCAGTTCTCCGAGCCGCCGCACCTGTACCGTCAGCGACCGGCCGCGGAGGTGATCCGTGAATACCTAGCCGAGGTACCTCGCCTGATCAAGAGCTCGGACGCCTTCGGGGTGCTCGCCCACATCGATTACCCGCTGCGTTACTGGCCTGCGCAGGCCGGGCCGTTCGATCCGAACGCGTTCCAGGAGGAGTTCCGTCATGCCTTGCGCGTGCTCGCCGACAGCGGCCGGGCTCTGGAGGTCAACACGCGGGGGCCGCTCCATCCCGAGATCGTTCGCTGGTGGCGCGACGAAGGCGGAGACGCGGTCACCTTCGGCAGCGATGCCCACGACCCGACCGGAATCGCGTACCGCTTCGCCGAGGCGACGGCCATGGTCGAGGCCCAGGGGTTCCGGCCCGGCCGTCACCCCCATGACTACTGGACGCGTACGGGCTGACCGCCGGTGAAGTACTTCCCCGCCATCCGCGTGTGCAGCGGGAACGCCAGCTCCTGCGGCCGGTCGATCACCAGCCACTCCGTCGTTTCGGCCGTGGCCGTCACCGGTGGAAGGGCGGCCGAGCTCGTACGCGGCCCCAAACCGAAGATCAGCACCGTGCCGTCGGGGGCGCTGAGCACGTCGAACAGCCGGACGTCGTCCGCCTCGACGAGGATGCCCGTCTCTTCCCGAAGCTCTCGGGCGGCCGCCTGCTGCCAGGATTCGCCCAGGTCGATGAAGCCGCCGGGCAGGGCGAGCTCGCCGCGGCGCGGCTCGACGTCGCGGCGGATCACCAGCAGTCCCTCGTCCACCGGCAGCACCATCACGGCGACGGGCAGCGGGTTGAGGTAGCTGGTGTTGCCGCAGTCGGCGCAGGTCCGCGGCCACGGCTGATCCGGGACGTAGGCCGTGCCGCAGAAGGAGCAATGTGAGTTTCTGGTCGTCACGATCACGAGGCTAACGCCGTGACCGGAAACAGCCGCCGGCCGCAAGAAGGAAGCGATGGAGAAGAGACACGGAAGCCCCGGCTGCCAGGCTTTCGGCTCAATCGAGAAAGGATGAGTGGCTTCATGCTGTGGAACAAGGTCAGGAACGTGGCGGCGGCGGGGGCCGTCGGCGCGTTCGTAGCGGCAGGGGAGCCGGCGGTGCCGCAAACTGACGGGTGAGCACTGGGACCACAGCGCTTCGGCATCCTGGCGACTCCGCTGAGCAGGGGCTCCTCCCAGGGGGGCGAAGGGCCAGGAGAAGTGCACAACGGCGGGCTTCACCAGTGCGGGCCCGTCGAAGAAGCTGGTGGCGTGGAGCGTCACCTCCAGCGCCTTGGCCTTCGGGGGTTCGGAGGCCAAGGCGCTCTTGGAGACCGGCCAGGTGACTACCCGGCCGGCGCCTGTCCCGAGGAACGAGGGTCCGAGGGCAGTTCGGGTCGTTCGTCGGTTATGGCACGCTCTGACCCATGCAACTCAGAACGGGCATGCCGCGCGACGCCGACCTCATCGCGGCGTTGCACGCCGAGAGCTGGCAGACGGCCTACGCCGGGATCATGCCCGCCTCCTTCCTCGACGGCCCGCTCCTGGAGGACCGCAAGGCGCTCTGGGCCGCCCGGCTCGCGGACAGCGAGCCGGGCACCGTCGAGAACGCCTCCCACCTGCTGCTCGCCGAGCAGGACGACGCGCTGCAGGGTTTCACCTACCTGATCGCGCAGCCCGACGGCCGGGTCCTGCTCGACAACCTCCACGTCCGCCCCACCCGCAAACGCTCCGGCATCGGACGCCTGCTCATGAGCAGCGCCTTCGGCTGGGCAGCCGCCCAGCACCCCGGCAAGGCGGTCTACCTGGAGGTGCTCAGGGACAACGCCCCGGCCATCGCCTTCTACGAGCGATGCGGCGGCAGCGCCACGCGGGACTTCTGGGAGAGCGTGCCCGGAGGGGTCGAACTGCCCGTGATCGAGTACGCCTGGACGCCAGAAAGCGTCAAGGCCCTGGCCGGCTGATCAGGGGTTCAACCAGGAGAATCCGGTGTTGACCAGTTCGGCGAGGGCCTGGGGTTGGGTGAGAACGAGGAATCCGACGAAAAGGAATGCCGGTACGACCACGACGTACCCGAGGACGAGCCCCGCTATGGCCATGCCGTGGCCGGGCCTGATGCCGCGTTTCGTCTTGCCGGTGGCGGCATGGCCCAGGACGACGGCCACGATGGACGGGATCCCGAGCAGGAACCAACTGCTGAAGAGCCCGAGGATGCCGAAGATGAGGCTGGCGACGGCGAGACCTGAGGTGGGCGCCGGACCCCTCAGCGGGGGAAGGTGGTACTCGCCGCCCTCGTGCGGAGGCTGCATTTCGTCTCCGTCCTGAATGGGCTTGGATTCGCCACGATCCCCCACTTCTCCTGGCCGATCAAGAAGCGTTATTCCTTGATGACGTTGTCGCGTGGACCGCCGTAGACAGGGTTGCGGTCGTAACGCTTGTCGGTGACGAGCAGGCGGATCACCCCGGGCTCGCGGATGGACTCCTCCGCCTCCCAGACGACCCAGTCGTCGCCCACGGGAGTGGTCCGCGTGGGGCCCTCGCCGAAGCCGCCAGGGTTGCCCGGCGCGATCTCCATGATGAGGAAGGTGACCTTCAGTCCGCGCTTCCTGAGCTCGGGCAGGACCTCGCCGACGGTCTTCTCGTCCACCCGGAGCCCGGCGAGCGAGCGACCCTCCACGGTCGCCAGCCGGTAGTCGGGCTTGACCTCCTTCTGAACAGGCCTGTCCTCCAGGACGCACGGCCCGACCGGGCCGGTCATCAGGATGGTGGTGGTGAGCGTTTCCCCGATCGTCCAGACGAAGGTCTGGCCGGGCTTGAACAGCTTGGTGTCGATCCGCATCTGCCAGCCGTGCCCCTCTTCTCCGGGAATGTTCTCCGGTGCGGAGTACAGGCCCCGGGGGATGTCCTCGACGTGGGTCCCGCGCGGCTCCCGGCACATCTTGCCCGGAGGCACGTAGTCGACGATGGCGGGGACGTTGAGCTCCTGCAGTTGCCTCGTCAGCCCCGCGGCGTCACGGAAATCCCGCAGCTTGACGTACACGACGCCGTCGGAGTCCTTGGTGACCGCGTACGAAGGCGGCACGCCGGTCCGCAGCAGGCCCTGCCCCACCACGATGCCCACGGCGAGTGTGGCCGCCACCGCCAGCCCCAGGAACAGGCGCCGGGCCCGGTACGGGCGTGGGCGGGCCGCGGGCGGGCCGGGTTCGGTGGCGGTGATCGAGGCCAGCAGCGTCCGCGCCCCCGCGTCGGACGCCTGCCCCCCTGGCCGGCCCGGCTCCACTCGGGCCAGTGAGCGGGTGATCGTGTCGATGTCGTCGGTGTTCTTCACAGCTGCCTCTCCGCCGGGATCAGCCGGCTCTCCGACGTGAAACGGACGTCCGCCTCGGCCAGCGCGCGGGCGAAGCGCTTGCGGGCGCGGTGCAGCCTGATGCGTACGGCGTTGCGCGACAGGCCGAGCACGGCGGCGATCTCCTGCCGGTCCAGGCCCTCCCACGCGACCAGCGCCAGCAGCTCGCGGTCGTCGTCGGACAGGCTCCGGAAGACGTGCGCGATCGCGGACAACTCGACCCCGCTGTCGGGCGAGGCTCCGTACAGGTCGGCCATCTCGGTGTCGAGCTCCACGCTGCGCGCCTGACGGCGGACCTCGCCGCGATAGTGGTTGGCCAGCACCTTGCGTGCCGTGCCGTACAGCCACAGCGTGGCTTCCTCCCCGTCCGGGAGGTCGTGTATCCGCCGCCAGGCGACGGCGAAGGTCTCCGCCACCACGTCCGCCGCGTCCTGCGGGGAGTCGCAACGGCGCGCCGCGTACGCCGTGATCAGGCCGTACGTTTCCTGGTAGACGGACTCGAACCTGGCCCGTTCCTCATCCACGAGGCATCCCCATGCCCGGCTCCTTCATAGTGCGATGTACGGACATCTGTGCCTATGTAGGGAGGCGGGCCATCATTTCGCGTCAGAGCGGAGAAAGTTCGAGGGAGCTCAGTCAGTCGTGCGTTCGAAGGCGCTGAACACGCGGGTGGTCGGGTCCGGCGCCCCCTCGTCTCTGAGGCGGTCGGTGAGGAGGAAATCGGTCAGCTCGAACGCGGCGGCGTGCTCGTCCTCGCTCAGGACGAAGACCCCGCCGGCGGCGTCGGGGTCCCAGCCATGCGTCAGCGCATGGTCGATGACCTCCCGCACGTCCTTCGGGGTCGGGTAGGAGTTGTCGCTCGCGCAGCCCCACGGCAGGACCGCCTTCGACAGCAGGTCCGCCTGGAGCACGCGGCTGTTCTTCCCGGCGCCCCAGACCCGCAGGCGGACGCATCTGTGGCAGTCGCGCCCGCCGGACACGTGGTGGATCTCGCCCTTCCATACGAACTCCCGCCCACCCGCGCGGAGCTTGCGCAGTCTCGTTCGTATGGTGCCCACCCCCGCGCCGAAGCCTAGCCGACCCGGCGAAGGGGAAGGCCTGGTCATCCTTCGAAGCGGATCGTCGCCCCCCGGTCGCTGATCGACAGCACGCGGAAGTTGAGCGTGCGCTTGCTCCCGTACCGGAACTCCCCCCTGGCGCCCTCCCCCAGCGACGAGGTGAGGCCGGGGGCCCGCACGACGACCATGTCCTGGTTGAAGAGGCCCCCCATGTACTCCTTGGAGACGCGCACCCTGCCGAGGCCGTACGCGCTGGAGACGCGGAAGCTCACGGCCCTCGTGAACGTGAACTTACACTTCCCGTCGTAACAGGCCCGCAGGTTCGGGGCGGAGGCGGCTGCCGGGGTCGCGGCGAGGACCGGCGTCGCGACCAGCGCGCAGGCGAGGGTCAGGGCGGTGATGGCCTTCCGGGGGTGCATGGTCTCCCTTTCGTCGGCTGTTGCGGCCCGGTACGCCGTGCTCGCGTGGCTCGGCCGCAGGGGGTGAGGCCTTTCTACAGGGCATGCGCCGGGAGGGGTCCCGAGCGGAGGCGCTAACGCGGGCGGGCGAGGTCGTACACGGCGGCCACCAGGGAGAGGAAGACGAACAGCAGGACCACCGCCAGGCCGTGGCGGAAGGCGATCGCCCAGTCCGCGCCGAGCGCGCCGAAGAACGTGGAGCCGGCCGTCGCGATGCCGATCGCCGAGCCCAGCCGCTGGCCCGTCTGCAGGACCCCCGCCGCGCTCCCGCCGCCCTCGGGCGGCACCTCCGACAGCGTGATGGCCTGGTTGGGCGAGATGACCAGGCCGCTGCCGATGCCCGCGACCAGCAGCGGCAGGGCGGTGGCCAGGCCCGCGCCGGGCCCCGGCACCAGCACGGTGGCGGCCATGGTCGCCGCCAGGCCGGCGATCACCGTGAGCAGGCCGATGACCACCACGCGGCGCCCCGCGCGGGACACCAGCCGCCCGCCCACCACGCTGGACGACGCCGAGCCGAGGGCGAACGGCGTGATCGACAGGCCCGCCAGCAGGGGGCTGTAGTGGAGGCCGCTCTGCAGGTACAGGGTGAAGATGAAGAAAATGCCGGTGAATCCGGCGAAGTAGAACAGCCCTATGGCCGTGCCGAGGCGATAGGAGCGTTTCCTGAACAGCGCCAGGTCCACGAGAGGCTCGCGGCGGTAGAACCGTTCCCACGTCACGAACCCGCCCAGGATCAGGAGCGAGGCGGGGATGATCAGCCATTTGGCGTTGCCCTCCCACTGGTGGCGCTGGATGAAGGGCAGCAGCAGGCCCGCCACCCCGACGCCCAGGAGGAGCACGCCCACCGGGTCCATGCTCTCCCGCCGCCGCGGCACCTCCTGGCGCGGCGCCGGCAGGACGTGCCAGGCCAGCGGCAGCAGGGCCAGCCCGATCGGCACGTTCACCAGGAACACCCACCGCCACCCCAGCTCGGGCCCGGACAGGGTGACCAGTGCGCCGCCGATCAGCGGCCCGGCGGCCGTGGAGAGGCCGATGGTGGCGCCCAGCGCGCCGAACGCCCGCCCCCGCTCGTGCCGCGCGAACATCTGCTGGATCAGCCCCGACACCTGCGGGTTCACCGTTCCGGCGGCCATGCCCTGCACGAGCCTGGCCGCGATCAGCACCTTCATGTCCCAGGCGAAGCCGCACGCCGCGCTGGCGAGCGTGAACAGCGCCACACCCCACATGAACAGCGTCCTGCGGCTCCTGGCGTCCCCCATGCGCCCGGCCGGGACCAGCAGCAGGCCGAACGTCAGCGCGTAGCCGGAGACCGTCCACTGCAGGCCGTCCGCCGTCGCGTGCAGGCCGGCGCGGATCGACGGCAGCGCCACGTTGACGATGCTCACGTCCAGCCCGGTCATGAACGCCGACACCAGGCACACGGCCAGTGCGTGCCGCCGCCTGTCGAACCCGGTGGTCTCCGCGCTCATGCCGTCCAGACTCTCACCGACCGACTGAGGGTTCTCTTACCGGGTATGGGGCGAGTAACGTCCGATCATGGACACGATGACCGTCGAGCAGAACGGCATCAACGCGGTCCCCGAGGCCGAGCGGCACGGCCGGCCGGGGGATCTCTTCTGGCCGTGGGCCGGCTCCAACCTCTCCCTGTTCGGTGTCGCCTTCGGCGTGTACATGGTCGGTCTCGGTCTGGGCGTGATCCCCGCGATCATCACCGGGGCGGTCGGGTACGCGCTGTCGTTCCTGCTGGTGGGCCTGGTCGCGGTCGCGGGGACGCGGTCGGGCGTGCCGACGATGACGCTGGGACGGGCGCCGTTCGGGTACCAGGGGAACAAGCTGCCCGCCGTTTTCTCCTACATCTCGAACGTCGGCTGGGAGATCGTGCTCGTCACGCTCTCCGCGCAGAGCGGCGCGGCGATCCTCGCGCGGCTCGCGCCCGGCGTCCCCGCCACCACGGCCACCGCCGTGTGCTTCGCCGTCGCGGCCGTCGTGGTGATCGCGGTCGGCGTGTACGGCCACGCCCTGATCATGGCGGTCCAGCGCTACCTGACGTACGCGTTCGTCGTGCTGACGATCGTCTACATGGCCCTCATGGTGCCGAGGCTCGGCGGGGCGCTGAAGAGCGACGCGGGTCCCGGCGAGTGGGTCGGCGGGGTCGTCTTCGCCATGACGCTGCTGGGCCTGGGCTGGGTCAACTGCGGCGCCGACTACTCCCGCTACCTGCCCTCGAACTCCCGGGCCAGGTCGGTGGCGCTGTGGACCACGCTGGGTGGCGCGGTGCCGCCCATGGTGCTGCTCGTGTTCGGCGTGCTGCTGGCGGGCGGCGATCCGAAGCTGGCCGAGGCCGCCGGGGGCGATCCGGTGGGCGCGCTGGCCCAGGCGCTGCCGACGTGGTTCCTGCTGCCGTACCTGCTGACCGCCATCGGCGGCTTCCTGGCCGGGGCGATCATGGACATCTACTCGTCCGGGCTGTCGATGCTGGCGCTCGGCGTGCCGGTCAGGCGGCACTACGCGGTGCTGATCGACGGCGTGCTCATGGTGCTCGGCGGCTACTACCTGCTGTTCGTGTCCAGCAGCTTCCTCGGCACCTTCCAGGCGTTCCTGGCGATCATCGGGGTGGTGATGGCGGCCTGGGTGGCGATCTTCCTGGTGGACATGTGGCGGCTGCGCGCGGGCGGCAGGGCGTACGACGAGCGGCTGCTGCGGCCGGGCGCGCCCGCGCTCAACTGGGCCGGGCTGGTCTCGCTGGTCGCGGCGTCGGCCGTGGGCCTCGGGCTGATCACCTCGGGCGACCCGAACATCGCCAGGATCGTCGGCTTCCTGATGAGCGACGAGATGAAGACGGGCACGTTCGGGGGGGCGAACATCGGCGTGGTCATCGCCCTCGTGCTGGCCGGGCTGCTGTACTTCCTGATCACCATCTTCACCGGGCGGCGCCGCGAGGCGTGACGGCGCCGAGTCCTGAGGTTACTCTTGGTGAGTAATGATGGACATTCCGTCGCGGTTGCTGCGGTGGGCGGTGCATGCCACGGCCTGCGGGCTTCTGGTGCCCGCGGTGGTGGGCTCGCTGCGCGAGGACCAGGTGGCCGTGGCCGTCGGGGGGCTGGTGCTCGGCTTCGCCTATGCCGCCGGTCCGCTGGTGTCCGGAGGGCTGCGGGTCGTGTGGCTCGGGCTCGTGACGGCCGGATGGGTCGTGCTGGCGGTGGCGGCGCCGCCGTTCGTGTGGCTGGCGTTCCCGCTGCTGTTCGCGTACCTGGACGTGCTGCCGCTGTGGGGGGCGATGTTCGGGGTGGCGGTGCTGACCTCGGCGGCGATCCTGGCGGCGGTGTGGCACGCCGGTGAGCTGACCCTGCCGCTGGTGCTCGGGCCGGGCATCGGGGCCGCGGTGGTGACGCTGCTGGCGCTGGCCTGCAAGGCGCTGCGCCACGAGGTCGAACGGCCCGAGCAAGAGCCCTCGCTCAGGCCGTGACGGCAGCCCGGCGAAGGCTCGTGTCGTGACGGCCCGAGCGAGGGCAGAGGCTCAGGCCGTGACGATGGCGAAGTCGGGTGTCGCGTGGTCGAGGACGGCGACCAGCCGTTGCAGCGCCCCCGTGTCCCCCTCGCGCTCCACGCCCCCGACCCCCTTGCCCGCCAGCAGCCCCACGAGCTGGTCCTTCGTCAGCCGCAGCGTCAGGTCGGCGCTCTCGTCCGCGGGCTCCCGCTGCTGGATGAGCGCGCCGTTCGAGAGCGTCGTACGGTACCGCTGCCCCAGGTCGGTCAGGTACCAGTCGATCGACAGCCGCTCGTGCCAGGCGCGCGGCCCGTCCACGCGGATGGCGAGCGAGTCGAAGATCTGCTCCACGGACAGCGCGGCGAGCAGGTCGAGCGAGCCGGCGTCCACGCTGGCGGGCACGATGCCGTCGGACAGCTCCAGGGCTCCCATGAGGTAGAAGTTGCGCCACACGGCGTTCTCGGCGCCGTGGCCGAGCCGGGTGTAGACCTCGGCGAGCAGGTCGCGGGCCTCCTTGTTGCCCTCGTCGGCGAAGACGGCGTGGTTGAGCAGCTGGGCGGCGAAGCGCAGGTCGTTCTCGTCGATGTAGCGCCTGGCGAACGCGACCACGGCCGAGCCGCCGCCCAGGCAGTCGACGTACCGGACGGCGCTCTCCCGCGGCGGGTGCTCCCACAGATGCGCCGGATTCCCGTCGAACCATCCCAGGTAGCGCTGGTAGACGGCCTTGACGTTGTGGCTGACCGAGCCGTAGTAGCCGTGCGTGTGCCAGGCCTGCTCCAGCTCGGGCGGCATGTGCATGGCCTCGGCGATCTCGGGCCCGGTCAGGCCCTTGTTGAGCAGCCGCAGCGTCTGGTCGTGCAGGTACGCGTACATGTCCCGCTGCTGTTCGAGGAAGCGGACGATGCCGTCGCGGCCCCAGGTGGGCCAGTGGTGCGAGGCGAAGGCGACGTCGACCCGGTCGGCGAACAGCGTGACGGCCTCGTTCAGGTAGCGCGCCCAGGCGCGGGCGTCGCGGACCATGGCGCCGCGCAGGGTGAGGACGTTGTGCTGGTTGTGCGTGGCGTTCTCGGCCAGGCACAGGACGCGGCGGTCGGGGAAGAGGAAGTTCATCTCGGCGGGGGCCTCGGTGCCGGGCGTGAGCTGGAAGAGCATCCGGATCCCGTCGACGGTCTCCTCCTGGCCGGTACGGGTGATGTCCGTCGTGGGCGGGATGAGCGACACGGTGCCCGTCGAGTTGGTCATGCCGAGGCCGCAGCCGATCTGGCCCTCGGGCGAGCGGGGCAGGGCGGGGCCGTACATGTAGACGGCCCGGCGGGTCATGGCCGGGCCCGCGTAGACGTTCTCCGACACCGCGTGCTCCATGAACCCCTCCGGGGCCAGGATCGGCACGCCTCCCCCGGTGACGCCGCGTACGCCGCCGAAGTGGTCGACGTGCGAGTGCGTGTAGACCACGCCGGTGACCGGGCGGTCGCCGCGGTGCTCGCGGTAGAGCCGGAGCGCGGCGGCGGCGCACTCCGTGGAGATCAGCGGGTCGATCACGAGGACGCCGCGCTCGCCCTCGACCAGGGTCATGTTCGACAGGTCCAGGCCGCGTACCTGGTAGACGCCCTCCGCGACCTCGTACAGACCTTGCCTGGCGCACAGCTGGCCCTGCCGCCAGAGGCTGGGATGGGCCGTCGCCGGGCACTCCCCCTGGAGGAAGTCGTAGGAGTCGTTGTCCCAGATGACCCGGCCGTCGGCCGCTTGGATCACTGCCGGACTCAGCTTCGCGATGAAGCCGCGGTCGGCGTCCGCGAAGTCGTCCTTGTCGTGAAATGGAAGGTCTGCCATGTCTAGCCGAGTGCCCGGGAATCACTCCAGATAGCTCAATAAACACCCCTAATAGCATGAATCTAGGGCAATACGGACAGGCCTGGCCCGGCTCCTCAGCGCCGAGTGATCGGGCCGTGTGGTTGGCTGGTCGGGTGGAAGCGTGCGTGTTCGACCTCGATGGCGTGCTGGTGGACTCCGAGCCCGTGTGGGAGGAGGTGCGCCGGGCGTTCGTCGCCGAACACGGCGGCACCTGGCAGCCCGACACGCAGTCCAGGCTCATGGGCATGAGCACCGGGGAGTGGGCCGCGTACCTGCACTCGCTGGGGGTGTCGATGCCTCCCGACGAGATCGCGCGGGGCGTGGTGGACCAGATGGCCGCACACTACCGCGACGGGGTGCCGCTGATGCCCGGGGCGGTGGAGACGGTGCGGCGGCTGTCCGACGCCGTCACGCTGGGGCTGGCCAGCTCGTCCCCGCGCAGGCTGATCGACGTGGTGCTGGACGCGGCCGAGCTCGAGGAGTGCTTCGCGGCCACGGTCTCGACGGAGGAGGTCGCCCGCGGCAAGCCGGCGCCCGACGGATACCTCGAGGCCGCCCGGCGGATCGGGGCGGACCCGCGCAAGTGCGTGGCGGTGGAGGATTCGAGCAACGGGCTGCGTTCGGCGCACGCGGCGGGCATGCGCGTGATCGCCGTGCCGCACCCGCGCTACCCGCCCGCTCCCGACGCGCTGGCCCTGGCCTGGCGCGTCCTGCCCGGCCTCGACGAGCTGACCGCCGATCTGCTGCTCGTTTGACCGCGCCCCCGGGTCGCTCACGCGAACGCCGAGGCCGGGTGGCTATGCTTACGGAATCGTGCGAGACATCACGGTTTTCTCTGGAAGCGCCCACCCTGAGCTGGCTGAAGAGATCTGCAGGCATCTGGGTACGCCACTCCACCCGGTGCGCATCGAGCGCTTCGCCAACGACGTCCTCGAAGTACAGCTCCAGGCCAACTGCCGTGAACGCGACGTGTTCCTCATCCAGCCGCTCGTACCGCCCGTACAGGAGCATCTGGTCGAGCTGCTGCTGATGCTGGACGCGGCGCGGGGCGCGTCCGCGGCGCGGACCACTGTGGTCCTGCCGCATTACGCCTATGCCAGGTCGGACAAGAAAGACGCCCCGCGCATCTCGATCGGCGCGCGGCTGGTCGCCGACCTGATGGTGGCCGCGGGCGCCAGCCGCGTGCTGGCCATGACGCTGCACTCTCCGCAGGTGCACGGCTTCTTCAGCGTCCCCGTCGACCACCTGCACGCGCTGCGCGAGCTGGCCGCGCACTTCCGCCAGTACGACCTGTCGAACACGGTCGTCGTCTCCCCCGACCTCGGCAACGCCAAGGAGGCCGCCCACTTCGCCCGCCTGCTCGGCACCGGCGTCGCCATGGGCGCCAAGCAGCGCTTCAGCGACGACCGCGTGGTGATCAGCTCCGTGATCGGCGACGTCACGGGCAAGGACGTGATCATCCTGGACGACGAGATCGCCAAGGGCAGCACGGTCATCGAGCTGCTCGACCGGCTGCGCGAGCGGGGGGCCCGCTCGGTGCGGGTGGCCTGCACGCACGGGCTGTTCGCGGGCGGGGCGGTGGAGCGGCTGAGCGCGCTGCCGGAGGTCGAGGAGATCGTCTGCACCAACACCGTGCCGTCGCCCAAGCCCAGCGACAAGCTCACCGTGCTGTCGATCGCGCCCGCGCTGGCCGAGGCCATGCGCCGCATCCACGACGGGGAGTCGGTGAGCGCGTTGTTCAACGCGTCGTGACGACCTGACCGGAGCCGCGCGGAACCGCTGTGATCTGCGCGGCTTTCCCACTCGGCGGTTTATCGATCATAGTGACCAGTATGCACGCGGCCACCGAACGACTGCTGAGCGACTTTCTCCGGGGCGTCGAACCGGCCGTGCCCTTGGTCGCCTTATGGGCACACGGTTCGCTCGCCACCGATGATTATCAGCCCGGCCGCAGCGATCTGGATCTGATCGCGGTCATCGACGCCCCGGTGACGATGGAGCAGTGGCGCCGGATCAAGGCCGTCCACCGGGCGCTCGACGGGCCGCTGGCCGCGCACCTGCACTGCTCGTACCTGGCCAGGGAAGAGCTGGCAGACCTCTCGGTCGAGCACGTGACCTGGGCGCACGAGCGCATCTTCCGCCGTCCCGTCAGCGCGGTCACCCGCCGCGAGCTGCACGAAGGGGCCCTGGAGCTGTACGGCCCGCCGCCCGCCGGGCTGCTGCCGCCGGTGTCGGACGAGGAGCTGACCTACTTCGTACGCGGCGACCTGCGCGACTACTGGCTCGTCAAGACGCGGGCCCGGCGGCGCTGGCTGCGCGACATCTGGGTGGATCTGGGCCTGCTCACGGTCGCCCGGGCCACGGTCACGCTGCGGGAAGGGCGGATGATCAGCAAGCGGGAGGCCCTCGACGTGCTCGCAGAGCTCGGGGCGCCGGAGAACGTGGTGGCCGACATCCGGGCACGCAGGTACGGCACGGCGCGGCCGGTGCTGAGCCGGTTCAGGAGGGGGAGGCTGGCCCGCGCGTTCCTCAGGTCCGCCATCAGGAAGGCCCTGACCTGAGGGTCGCCGTGAGCTCGGCCAGCGCCCGCGTGATCTGCTCCGGGGTCAGGCCGAGCACCGAGCGCTGGTAGCCGTACACCTCGGGGGCCAGGGGCGCGAGCAGGACGTCCACCAGCGCGTCGGGATCCGGGGTGCGGGCCGCGACCAGGAGCGCGCGCACGTGCGCCCGCCAGAAGCCGTACGCGCCCGTCTCGAAGCGCGAGCGGCCCACCTCCGAGCCGAGGACCAGGTGCCGGTGGTCCTCCAGCAGGCGCACCATCGCGGCGTAGAAGGCGGCGAGCCGCTCGGCGGGCGGCGCTCCCGGGCCGAGCGGCGGGTCGCCGCGCAGCAGCCGTTCCTGCAGCGCCCGCTCATGCTCGTCGAGGAGCGCGACGGCGATCGACGCCCGGTCGGGGTAGCGGCGGTAGAGCGTGCCCCGGCCCACCCCGGCCTTCTTGGCGATGTCGTCCATCGTCACGTCCTGCGGGAGCCGCTCCGCGAAGAGCTGCGCGGCCGCCTCCAGGATGCGCGCGCGGTTCCGCGCGGCGTCGGCTCTCTCCATGCGTCCGATTGTATGTGGACACGGCGTCCGGTTATATTGAAGTGGACAGTGTGTCCGCTTAGGGCCTTTCAAGGGAGAGATCATGCTGCTGCATCTGGACGCGAGCGCGCGCCGGGCGTCGTCGTTCTCGCGCAGGCTGTCCGCCGTGTACGCCGACACGTGGCGGGCCGCGCATCCCGATCGCGGGTACGCGTACCGGGACCTGGCCGCGCAGCCCGTGCCGCACATCGGCGAGGCGTGGACCGAGCTCTGCGACCACATCCTCGAACACGAGATCACCGACATTTCGCGCTATCGGGAGGCGGTGCGGACGCCTGCCCAGCGGCAGGCATGGGCCGTCGTGGAGCCGCTGCTCGACGAGGTGGTGGCGGCCGAGGTGATCCTGATCGGCACGCCGATGTACAACTACTCGATCCCCTCCTCGCTCAAGGCCTGGCTCGACCAGATCACGTTCCCGAAGATGTCGCTCGAAGGCCGCTCGTTCGTGGTGACGAGCGCGCGGGGCGGCGCGTACGGGCCGGGCACGCCCCGCGAGCCCTACGACCACCAGGAGCGCTACCTGCGCGACTTCTTCAAGGGGCACTTCAGGGTCGAGGACGTGACGTTCATCCACGCGGAGCTGGTCAACGCGCGGCTCGACCCGGCCCTGGCGCACCTGCGCGACAGCCACGAGCAGTCCCTGGCGGCGGCGCTCAAGGAGGCGGCCCGGTGAACTGGATCGTCCTGTTCCTCGCCGGACTCGTCGAGGTGGCGTGGTCGCAGAGCATTAAACCGACGCAGAACTTCACCCGGCCGGTGCCCACGCTCGTGTCCCTCGTCCTGATGGCCGCCGCCGTCTGGCTGCTGTCCCGGGCGATGAACACGCTTCCCGTCGGCACCGCGTACGCCGTCTTCACGGGCATCGGCGCGGTCGGCGCGATCACCCTGGGCATCGTGCTCAACGGTGACCCCGTCTCGGTCGGCCGGATGGCGGCGCTCGGCCTGATTGTCGGAGGGATAGTCTTGGCGCGAGTTACCACCTAAACCAGGGGAAGGGCGGCAAATGGGGGAAATCAGGCAGTCCTATCTGGTGGCCGCGACGTCGGCAGTCTCGCTGCTGCGCGATCCCGCCGTGGCGGCGGCCTGGGACAAGCCGAGCGCGCTGACCGAGTTCAGCGTCGCGGGGCTGGCTGGGCACCTGGCCCACCAGCTCGTCCGCGCCCGTGACGTGCTCGTCCCCGACGGGGTGGCCGGCGAGCCGGTCGGGCTCCTGGAGCACTATTCGAGGTCGCCGTGGGTGCAGGCGGGACTCGACCACGAGAGCAACGTGAGCGTCAGGCGCGGCGGCCAGGCCGCCGCCGCGGACGGGCCCGGGGCGCTGGTGGACCGGACGCAGGAGCTGCTCGACCTGCTGACCGCCGCCCTGCCCGCCGAACCCGACGACCGGGTCGTGGGCCTGCCGTGGACGGGCTGGTCGCTGCGGCTCGACGACTTCCTGCTCACGCGGCTCGTGGAGCTGGTCGTGCACTCGGACGACCTGGCGGCGAGCGTGGGGCTGGACACGCCGGAGCTGCCGTCCTCGATCATCGATCCCGTGGTCGAGCTCCTGGCCCGGCTGGCCGTCCACCGGCACGGGGCCACGGCGGTCATCCGCACGCTCAGCCGCACCGAACGCGCCCCCGCCACCATCAGCGCCTTCTGACCGTCTCGTCAGGAAGCGAATGAGCGCAGGGCCGTGACGACCTCGCGGCCCGACAGGGCGCTGTCCGGGTCGAGGAGCCACTGCGACAGGAAGCCCGTCAGCAGCGCCTGGTAGAGCGTCCCCGCCAGCCGCTCACGCTCCGGATCACCCCCCAGCTCCACCCCCTCGAACAGCTCGGCCAGCCCCAGCCGCGCCTCCCCGGTGGCCCGCACCAGTTGCTCGCGCACCTCCGGCAGGTGGTCGATCTGCCCCAGCAGCTCGAACTGCGTCAGCCACAGCGGCCGCAGGCGGGTGAACGACTCCACCACCCGGTCCCAGGCCGTCTCGAACCGCTCCAGCGGCGTGGCATCCGGTTTGACGTCGGCCGTCAGGGTCTGCGCCAGGTCGTCTCCCCACTCCCGCATCGCCTCGAAGAGCGCCTCGTTCATCAGCGCCTCCTTCGACTTGAAGTGGTAGCCGATGCCCGCCAGGCTCACCCCGGACGCGTTGGCGATGTCGCGCGCCGTCGTACGCGAGTAGCCCTTCTCGATCAGGCATCGCTTGGCCCCGGCCAGCAGATCGTCCCTGTTTCCCATGCTCGCAGCCTAGCACAAATGTCTTGAAAATTCGTCCTAGACAATCGTCTGAGACATATGTACCGTCAGGGCCATGACGAAGAGCATCCTCATCTCAGGCGCAAGCATCGCCGGCACCGCGACCGCGTACTGGCTCAGGCGGCGCGGCTTCGACGTGACCGTGGTCGAGCGGGCCCCCGCGATCCGCGAGGGCGGCTACAAGGTGGACATCCGGGGCGTGGCCCTCCAGGTCATCGAGCGCATGGGCCTCATGGAGGCGGTCCGCGCGGCGAGCACGGACATGCGGATCGCCACCCACTACGACGCCAGGGGCAGGAAGATCGCGACCATGGACGCCGACCTGTTCGGCGGGCGCACGGGCGACGACGCCGAGATCATGCGCGGCGACCTCAACGAGCTCCTGTACGACCTCACCCGCCGCGACGTCGAGTACGTCTTCGACGACTCCATCATGGGCATCGCAGAGGACGGCACGGTGACGTTCGAGCGCTCGGCGCCCCGCAGGTTCGACCTGGTCGTCGGGGCCGACGGCGCGCACTCCAACACCAGGAGGATCGCCTTCGGCGAGGAGTCCCGGTACGCCCGCGACCTCGGCTACTACATCTCCATCTGCACCGTCCCCAACACCCTGGGCCTGGACCGCGAGGAGGCCGTGCACGTGGCCCCCGGCCGGACCGCGAACGTCTACAGCACGCGCCAGGACACCCGCGCCAAGGCGCTGTTCATGTGGTCGTCCGAGCCGCTGGCCTACGACCACCGCGATGTCGAGGGCCAGAAGGAGCTGCTGGTGAAGGCCATGGCGGGGGTCGGCTGGGAGGTGCCCGCGCTGCTGGAGTCCGTACGCGACGCCAAGGACTTCTACTTCGACTCGGTCACCCAGATCCACATGGACCGCTGGTCCACGGGGCGCGTCGTGCTGGTGGGCGACGCGGCGTACTGCGCCTCGCCGGCCGCCGGGCAGGGCACGAGCCTGGCGCTCGTGGGCGCGTACGTGCTGGCCGGCGAGCTGGCCGGCGGCGGCGGGACGGAGGGCTACGAGCGCGAGATGCGCGAGTTCGTCGAGGCCAACCAGGCGCTCGGGCCGGCCAACGTCAAGGGCATGGTGATCGGCTCGTCCCTGGCCGTCTGGCTCCAGACCAGGATGATCAGGCTGCTCCCGCACCTGCCCGGCCGCGACCGGATGATCGACAGGATCGCCGGCCCCATCCACCGCGCCGCGAACGCCATCTCGCTCAAGAATTACTCGGAATGAAGCGTTCCGTTCTGCTATAGTAAGAGCAGAACATTCCGTTCCGAAGAAAAAGGGGTTCGCCATGACCATCCTCGTCACCGGAGCCACCGGGACCGTCGGCCGTCTCGTCGTCGAGGAGCTCCTCGCGGCCGGGCAGCACGTACGCGCCCTGACCAGGAACCCCGCCAAGGCCGGACTCCCCGAGAGCGTCGAGGTCGTCGCCGGTGACCTCGCCCGGCCCGAGACGCTGAAGGACGCCTTCGAGGGCGTCACCGGCGCGCACTTCATCAACTTCGCGGGCGACGACTATGCGGCCCTGCCGGACGGCGCCGCGATCGTGGAGCTGGCCGTCAAGGCGGGCGTGCGGCGGGTCACCGTGCTGGGCGGCCGCGAGGACGGCCCGCTCGAGCAGGCGCTGGCCGCGACCGACCTGGAGTGGACGCTGCTGCACCCGGTCGAGTTCATGTCCAACACGCTGCGCTGGTGGGCGCAGACGGTGAAGACGGAAGGCGTCATCAAGGAGCCGTTCGGCGACCGGCTGAGCGCCCTCGTGCACGAGCGCGACATCGCCGCCGTGGCCGCGACGGTGCTGGTCGAGGGCGGCCACGGCGGCAGGACGTACGTGCTGACGGGTCCCGAGGCGATCACGCTCAGGCAGAAGGTCGAGATCCTGGGCACGTCGATCGGCAGCCGCGTCGAGTACGTGGAGCTGACCGTGGACGAGGCGCGGGCCAAGTGGGCCGCCGACGGCATGGGCGAGCAGACCATCGAGTTCCTCGTCCAGGCCCTGGGCAACACCCCGGAGGTCGGCTACACGGTGGTCCCGACCGTGCGCGAGGTCACCGGCCGGGACGCGCGCAGCTTCGCTCAGTGGGCCTCGGAGAACGCCGACGCGTTCCGGGTGTGATCGGTGACCTCGGGATGGTCCTCGACCGGAGTCCGCTTGCCGAGCAGGTGCAGGTCGAGGAAGCTGACCAGGTGAGCGCGGGTGATCCGCAGCGCCCGCGCGCCGTCCAGCTCCTGCGCGGGCAGACCGAGCGCCGGCCTGAGCACGGCGTAGTCGACGAACGCCGAGTGGTCGGTCCCCGCCACCGTGATCCAGCGCTTCCAGCCCTTCAGGTTGACCCAGGCCTTGTCCCAGGAGCCGTAGCCGGGGGCGTGTCCCGGTGCCCCGACCAGCATGAACGGCCGGTCGAGCGGCTCGTCCAGCGCGAACGTGCCGTCCAGGTTGACGCCCGCCTTGATCCGGGTGTCGGCGAGCATGGTCTGGGCGGTGGCGTACCCGCCCATGGAGTGGCCGGCCATGGCGATCCTCGACCGGTCGATCGCCTTGCCCCACCGGCCCTTGACCAGCTCGCCGAGCACGAACCTCACGTCCTTGACCCGGCTCGCGGCCACCTTGACGTTGTCCTGGCCCTTCACGCAGGCCAGGCAGGTGGTGGTCCGGCCGTCGGGGAACGTGGTCGCGACCGACTCGTACGTGTGCTCCACCGCCGCCACCAGGTATCCCCTGCTCGCCAGCTCCTCGGCCAGCGAGGTCAGGGTGGCGCGCGGGAAGGAGAAGCCCGGCGACATGACGACCAGGGGCAGCCTGCCCCCTCTCACAGGGGCGTCGAGCCTGGCGTACGTCCTGGTCTTCGTGAGCGCGTCCGGGGAGACGCCCGGGAAGCCCTTCACGATGGCGGCCGACTCCTGGGGCGTCACGTACGGCGCGGGCCGCCCCACGGCCTTCCTGGCCGGGTACCAGAGCGAGACCATCAGCTCCCGCCGGGACGCCTCGGGGTTCCAGGGGTCGGGGCGGCTCGAATCCACGAGGTGCAGGCTGGTCGTGCCGACGGGCCGCGGCCCGGTCGGCTTCGGAAGGGCGAGGTCGGCCGCCTGCGCCGGAGCGGCTCCGGCGAGGACGGCCAAGGACATCGCGACTGTCGCGAGGGTTTTACGCATGGGCCCAGGCTGGTGCCGGAGGCCGCCGCCCGGGACGCCCCGATCGTCGATCGGCGCTTACTACTTTCGTCGTAATGTCCCTTTCCGGGTGGCCCATACGCTGTGAGGCATGCGGTTCGTGCTGCTCGGCGCAGGTGTGTTCGCGGCCTCGCTGCTCGTGGTGAAGGGACAGATCGGGGTGCCGTCGAGCCTGCCGTTCCCGGTGCTCGTCGCGGTCGCCGCGGTCGCGGGCCTGGCCGCCTGGCAGGCGCGGCGGTCCTGGTGGCCGCTGGCCGCGGTGGGCGCCGTCGGCTACGTGTGGCTGGTGATGTGGCCGCCGCTGCTGGTGGCCTCCTACTTCGCGGGCCTGACTCTGAGCGGGCGCCGCCTGGCCGCCTACCTCGGCGGCTGCCTGGCCGTGTGCGGGGTCGCCGCGCTCGCGGGCGCGGGGCGGAGCGGCCCGTACGAGCTGATGACCGCCACCACGGGCAACGCGCTGATCCTGGCGCTGGCCGTGATCGGGCTGCCGCTGGCACTCGGCCTCCTGGTGCGCACCCGCCGGGACACGGCCAGGGAGCGTGCGGAACGCCGCGAGCACGAGCAGGTCATGCGGGCCGAGCAGGCCAGGGCGCAGGAGCGGGCCAGGATCGCCAGGGAGATGCACGACGTGGTCGCGCACCGGGTCTCGCTCATGGTGCTGCACGCGGGGGCGCTGGAGATGCGGGCGTCCGACCAGGAGACGGAGCGGGCCGCCGCCCTGATCGGCGGGATCGGGCGCGAGGCCCTGGCGAACCTGCGCGACGTGCTCGGCGTCCTGCGCACGCCCGAGAACCCTCCGCTCCGGCCACCGCCCGCCCTGGAGGACCTTGACCAGTTGCTCGACCAGTCCCGTGCCCTGGGCATCGCGGTGACCAGGCACGACAAGGGCGAGGCGCGGCCGGTCGAGCCGACCGTGGAGCGGACCGCGTACCGGGTGGTCCAGGAGGCGCTGACCAACGTGCACAAGCATGCGGGCGACGCCGCCACGGACGTGCTCATCCGCTACGGGCCAGAGGAGCTGGAGGTGGAGGTGCGCAACGAGGCGCCCAAGGAGCCGCCCGGGGAGCTGCCCGGCGCGGGCTGGGGCCTGGTGGGGCTGCGGGAACGGGTGGAGCTGCTCGGCGGCACGCTGCGTACCAGCGCGCAGGACGGCGGTGGCTTCCTCGTGAGCGCCAGGATCCCGGCATGATCAGGGTGCTCGTCGTGGACGACGAGGAGCTCGTCCGTTCGGGGCTGCGGCTGATCCTGGAGGCGGCGGGCGACATCGCGGTCGCCGGCGAGGCCCGCGACGGCGCGGAGGCCGTCTCCGCCGTGCGGCGGCTGCGGCCCGAGGTCGTGCTGATGGACGTCCGCATGCCGGGCATGGACGGCCTGACCGCCGCCGCGCGGCTCCTGTCCGAGCCGGACGCGCCCAAGTTGATCATGCTGACCACGTTCGACCTGGACGAGTACGTGCACGAGGCGCTACGCCTGGGCGCGGTCGGGTTCCTGCTCAAGGACACCCCGCCGAGAGAGCTGGCCGCCGCCGTCCGCACGGTCGCCGGCGGCCAGGCCATGCTCTCGCCCTCGGTCACCAAGCGCCTGATCGCGTCGTACGCCAACCGCGCCCCCTCCCGCGCCGAGGTGGCGCGCAGGCAGCTCGACCGGCTCACCGGGCGGGAGGAGGACGTGATCAGGGCCGTCGCCCGCGGCCTGTCCAACGCCGAGATCGGCCGCGAGCTACGCCTGACGGAGGCGACGGTGAAGGCGCACGTCAGTCGCGTGCTGGCCAAGCTGGGCCTGGCCAACCGCGTCCAGGCCGCCGTCCTGGTCCACGACGCCGACCTGGGCTAAGCGTCGAGGGCATCCGCGTAGTAGCAGGCCGCCTGGGCCTCGGGCACGGCCGGCAGGATGTCCAGCAGCTCCGAACGGCACCTGGCGTCCACCCCCGCCTCGGCCGCCTTCCCGGAGGCGAGCACCTGGCAGCGGGCGTGGAAGCGGCACCCGCCCGGGATCCGGGTCGGGTCCGGCGGCTCGCCGGTCAGCACCACCCGCTCGGGAGACTCCGGCAGCACCGACATCAGGGCCTGCGTGTACGGGTGCCGCGGCGCCGTCAGCACCTGCTCCACCGGCCCCGACTCGACGATCCGGCCCAGGTACATGACCGCCACCCGGTCGGCGATGTTCCAGGCCAGGCCCAGGTCGTGGGTGACGACCAGTGCCGACAGCCCCAGCTCGTCGCGCAGCCGCAGCATCAGGGCCAGGATCTCACCGCGTACGGAGGCGTCCAGCGAGGCCACCGGCTCGTCGGCGATCAGCACCTTCGGGTTCAGCGCCAGCGCCCCGGCGATCACCACGCGCTGCCGCTGCCCGCCGGACAGCTCGTGCGGGTAGCGCAGGAAGAACCGGTCCGGCGGCCGCAGCCCAGCCCTGGACAGGGCCTCGGCCACGACCTCCCGCTCGTCCGGCAGGCCGTGGATGCGCGGGCCCTCGGCGACCGCCTCGTACACGGTGTGCCTGGGGTTGAGCGAGCCGGTCGGGTCCTGCAGGACGAGCTGCACCTGCCTGCGGTACGCCTTGAGCGCCCTGGAGCCGTAGTCCAGGGCGGCGCCACCGTAGCGGACCTCACCCGAGGTGGGACGTTCGAGGCCGAGCAGCGTGCGTGCCAGCGTGGTCTTGCCGCAGCCCGACTCGCCGACCAGGGCCACGATCTCGCCCTCGCCGACGGCCAGGTTCACGCCGTCCACGGCCTTGGCGCGGCGGCCGCGCGAGGAGAACTCCACGCGCAGGTCGCGGGCCTCCAGCAGGCTCGGCCGGGCCGTCGAGACCGCCTCGGCGGTGGTCTGCGTCTCGGTCATGAGGCCCCCTCCTTCTCGCGTACGTGCACGCAAGCGGCGGAACGGCGCTCACCCGCGGGCCACAGCTCCACGTCCAGCGTGGCGCATTCGTCCAGCGCGACCGGGCAGCGCGGGTGGAACGAGCAGCCGCCCGGGAGCTGCATCGGGTCGGGCGGGTCGCCTCCGAGGCCCTTCGGGGCCAGCCGCGAGGCCGGGTCGCCCACCGTGGGGAACGCCGCCGCCAGCGCCCGGCTGTAGGGGTGCTTGGCGTCGTGGAACACCTCGGCGGACGGGCCGTACTCGACGACGCGGCCCGCGTACATGACCGCGAGCTGCCCGCACACGTCCGCCAGCACCGACAGGTCGTGCGAGATCATGATCAGCGAGATGCCGTGCTCGGCGACCAGCTCCTTGATCAGCGTCAGGACCTGGGCCTGCACCATCACGTCGAGCGCGGTGGTCGGCTCGTCGGCGATGATCAGCCGGGGCGAGCAGGCCAGCGCCATCGCGATCATCACGCGCTGCCGCTGCCCGCCGGACAGCTCGTGCGGGTAGCTGCGGGCCCGCCAGGTGGGCAGGCCGACCTGTTCGAGCAGCTCGGCCACGCGCTTGCGGGCGGCCTCCGGCTTGGCCAGGCCGTGGACGAGCAGCGGCTCGGCGATCTGGTCGCCGATCCTGCGCACCGGGTTGAGCCCGTGCTGCGCGCCCTGGAACACGATCGAGGCCTCGGCCCACCGTACGGCGCGCATGCGGCCCCACTTCATGGTGAGCACGTCCTCGCCGTCGAGCAGGATCCGGCCACCGACGCGCGCGTCGCGGGGCAGGAGCCGCATCAGCGCCATGGCCAACGTCGATTTGCCGGATCCCGACTCGCCGGCGACTCCGAGTGCCGCCCCGGAGTCGAGCGTCAGCGACACACCGCGCACGGCGGGCACCTCGCCCGAGGCGATCCGGTACGTCACCGACACGTCGTCGAGTTCTAGGAGACTCATGCCGCCCTCCTGAGCCGCGGGTTCAGCACGGCCTCCAGCGCCCGCCCGACGAGGGTGAACGCCATGACGACGGCCAGGATGGCGAGACCGGGGATGAGGATGTACCACCACGCGCCCTGCGTGGCCGCGCCGTAGTCGTAGGAGGAGCGCAGCATGGTCCCCCATGACGTCTTGTTCGCGCTGGCGCCCAGGAAGGCCAGCGTGGACTCGGTGACGATCGCGCTGGCCACCTCCAGCGTGGTGCTGGCCAGCAGCAGCGGCGCCACGTTGGGGAGCACGTGCCGGGTGGTGATGTGCCAGTGCCCGCCGCCGAGCGCCTTCGACCGCTCGATGTACGGCCGGGCCTCCACGGCGAGCGTCTGCGCCCTGATCAGGCGGGCGGTCGACGGCCAGGAGGTGACCGCGATCGCCATGATCACCGTGAACGTGGTGCCGCCCAGGATGGCCGCCAGCACCAGCGCGGTCACCAGCGAGGGCAGCACCAGGAACCAGTCCGTGACCCGCATGAGCGTGCCGCCGGCCCAACCGCGGAAGTGCCCCGCGGCGATGCCGATGACCGTGCCGATCACGATGCTGAGCAGGGCGGCCAGGAAGCCGATGAGCAGCGACGTGCGCGAGCCCCACCAGACCATCAGCAGGATCGAGCGGCCGGACTCGTCGGTCCCGAAGGGGAAGTCGAGGCTCGGCGCGGCGAACTTGTCCCCGGTGGCGTCGACGACGCTGGTCACGCCCTCGTCGATGAACAGCGGCGCGATCAGTGCGAACACCACGGCGATGAGCAGGACCACCATCCCGGCGAGGCCTGCTCGGTGGGTGCGGAACTCGGCCCAGAACCGGCTCAGGACGAGCCGTCTGCGGGCCGCGGCGACGCTGGTCATGCCGACCTCACTCTCGGGTCGAGCATGTGGTAGACCACGTCGGCCAGCGTGTTCATGAGGATCACGGCCACGGTGATCAGCAGGAACGTCCCTTGCATGAGCGTGAAGTCAGGCACCTTGATCGCGCGGTAGAACAGCTGCCCCAGGCCGGGCCAGGTGTAGATCGTCTCCACGGTGACCGCGCCGCCGACCACGAAGCCGATGCGCATGAACACCAGCGTCACCGTGGGCAGCAGCGCGTTGGGCACCGCGTGGCGCCGCCGGACCTCGTCGTCCCGGAGTCCCTTGGCCCTGGCCACGGTCACGTAGTCCTGGCTGACCTCCTCCAGCAGCGACGAGCGCATGATCAGCAGGTACTGGGCGTAGACCACGCCCACCAGGGTCAGGCACGGCAGGACCATGTGCGAGGCCACGTCCAGCACGTACGCGAAGCCGTCGGGCGCGTCCACGCTCTCGATGCCCCTGAACGGGAAGAGGCCGGGAATGGGCCCGATACCGACGCCGAGCACCATCATCAGCAGCAGACCCAGCCAGAACGTGGGCACCGACCAGAGCACCAGCGACACGCTCGTGGAGAAGCGGTCGAACTTGGTGCCCGGCCGCCATCCGGACCGCGTGCCCTGCCAGATCCCGAGGCTGACGGCGATGACCAGGCCCGTGCCCGCGAGGAGCAGCGTCGGGCCGATGCGCTCGCCGATCAGGTCCAGGACCGGCCGCTTGTACTCGTAGGACGTGCCCAGGTCGAGCCTGAGCGTGTTGCCCACGAAGTCGAAGAACTGCTGGAGCACCGGCTTGTCCAGGCCGAGCCGGTGGCGTTCGAGGTTGAGCTGGTCCGGCGTCATGTTGCGGCCCTGCGCCAGGTTGCGCACCGGGTCGCCGGGCAGCAGCCGGAACACGAAGAACGTCCCGACGATCACCATGGCGATGCTGAACAGCGCCCCACCGGCCTTGGACAGCGCGTACTGCAGCGTGCCGCGGCCGGTGGAGCGCTCATCACCAGGGCCCGCCGCCTGGACGGCGGGCTCTGCTGCTTCTAGCGGAGTGGTCATTCGCGCTCGTCTGCGACGCTCTTACGCCGCCTGCTCAGGAAGAAGCCGGCCAGTCCGATGACCACGACGCCACCCACGATGCCGGCGATGAGGCCGGTGTTGGAGCCGCCGCCGCCGCTGCCGCCGCTCGCCGCCGCGGCCTTGACGTCCACGGTGTAGAACGGCCAGTAGCCGCTGCCGCCGTACAGGAGGCCCTTGTCCTCGGGGATCGGGGTGATGCTGGTGACCCGGTCCTTGCGGTAGCCCTCAAGGTCGTTCGGGTAGTAGATCGCGATGACCGGGGCCTCGGTGTAGAGCCGCTCCTCCATCTTCTTGATGGTCTCGGCGCGCTTGGGCCGGTCGAGCTCCTTCAGCTGCTCCTGGTAGAGCTTCTCGAAGGTCTCGTCGCAGAAGAACGACTCGGTGCCGCCGCCCTCGCCACCCGGGGCCGGCCTGCGGCTGCACAGGTGCGTGGCCAGGACCTCCTCGGGGTCGGGGTTGACCGACCAGCCGCTGATCGCGATGTCGAACAGAGCGGTGACGCCCGTCTCCTCGGAGAACTTGCTGGAGTCGACCTTCTTGGTGGTCAGCGTGATGCCGATCTCCTTGAAGAAGCCCGTCAGGTATTCGGCGAGCTTGTCCTCGACCGGGGTGTCGGTGTGGATGCTGAAGCGGAACTCCAGCTTGCGCTTGCCGTCGGGCATCGTGCGGATGCCGTCGGAGCCCTTCTTGTAGCCGGCGTCGTCGAGGATCTTGTTGGCCTTGGCGGGGTCGTAGCTGACCTTCTCGTCGCCCGTGGCCTCCCAGAAGAAGTCCTTGAACATCGGCGGCACGATCGAGCCGTCGGCGGGCTTGGCCAGGCCGTTCTGGACCTCGTCGACCAGCTTCTGCTTGTCGATGGCGTAGTGCAGCGCCTGGCGGACCTTGACGTCCTTCAGTGCCGGGTGGCCGTCACCGACGGGCTTGTTGTCGGTGGTGGTGGCGCCGTGGTTGATCTGCAGGTACGCCGCGCGGCGGCCCTGGGTGTTCCAGGCCTCGATGTTCGCGTCGTTCTGGATGGCCTCGAACTCGGCCGGGGACATGCGGCCGAGCAGGTCGATGTCGCCGTTCTTGAGACCGGCGACGGCGGCCTGCGGGTTGTCGTAGAAGATGACCTGCAGCTCGTCGATCTTGGGCTTGCCCCGCCAGTAGTTGGGGTTGGCCTGCAGCTTGACGTACTGGTCCTTCTTGTGCTCGATCGCGATGTACGGGCCGCTGGTGACGGCCGGGTACTTCTCGGCGTCGTAGTTGGCCATGTCGGTGACCGACTCCCAGACATGCTTGGGCATGATCGGGATCGGGTTGTCCAGCATGGACGCCTGCGGCGACTTGAGCTTGATCGTCAGGTCCTGGCCGCTGGCGGTGACGCTCTCGAAGTTCTCGACCGCCGGACCGTTGGCCGTCTTGGCGGCCTCGTCCGTCATGATCTTGTTGAACGTCCAGGCCGCGTCATCGGCCGTGATCGGCTTGCCGTCCGACCACTTGGCCGCACGGATCTTGAACGTCCACGTGAGCCCGTCGGGCGCCGTGGTCCACGACTCGGCCAGGTCCGGGCTGGGCTGCAGCGTCTTGGAGTCGGGCACCGTGAGGAAGCCGTACATCCAGCGGTGGATCGACGTCGAGACCAGGCGGACCGCCAGGAACGGGTTCATCGAGTCCATCGACTGGGTGGCCCCGACGCGAAGTACCTTCTTCCCCGCCGCGGGCTCCTGGGCATGGGCGGCTGTCGCGCCCTGACCCGCTACTAACAGCGCGACACCCAGCGCTGCCAGGCGCGCGATCCATTTCCTCATATGTGCCTCACCTTCAGGCGGGGGTTTTCCTGTGTAGAGAAAGGCACACCATAGGGAGTCCGCGTGTCAACGCGCTGCGGAAAATTGTTTCATTCTCGTTTCCTTTTGCGGTGTAAATTTTCAGTCCCCTTGGGACTGCCGTGATGCGGCACCCCCAAGGGGACGATGAGGCATCCTACGGGGCCGATCAGTGGCAGCCGCCGGAGCCGCAGCACGAACCCCCCGCCTGCGGCAGGAGCTCGATCGCTCCCGCAAGCTCGTAGCCGGCCTCCACCACCGCCGCGTCGATCAGCACGCGGTCGATCGGCGCCTCGCTCGTGACGGTCACGGCCTTGGCCGCCAGGTCCACCTGGACCCCGCTCACGCCCGCGACCTTGCCGACCTCCTCGGTCACGGCGCTCACGCAGTGACCGCAGGTCATGCCCTCAACCTGGTACGTCGTGACGGTCATGCCTCGCTCCTTCACTCCTTGATCCTTGGTCGTCACTATACCCCCTAGGGGTAAAGGTGCATACTACGGCCGCACCCGGAAAGGAGAGAGGGAAGCACTCAGCCCCAAGGGGGAGATCACATGTTGGACGGCAAGACCATCGCGTTCCTCGTCGCTCCCGAGGGAGTGGAGCAGGTGGAGCTCACGGAGCCGTGGAAGGCGGTCAAGCAGGCGGGCGGCACGCCCAGGCTCGTCTCCACCAAGCGGGGCCAGATCCAGGCGTTCCACCACCTGGACAAAGGCGACCGGTTCGCCGTGGACGACACGGTGGATGACGCCGACCCGGCCTCGTTCGACGGTCTCGTGCTCCCTGGCGGCGTCGCGAACCCCGACTACCTGCGGATGGACCCGCGGGCCGTCCGGTTCGCCCGCGCCTTCTTCGACCTGGGCAAGCCCGTGGCCGCCATCTGCCACGCGCCCTGGACGCTGATCGAGGCGGACGTCGTGCGCGGCCGTACGATCACGTCCTGGCCGAGCCTGCGGACCGACCTGCGCAACGCGGGGGCGACGTGGGCGGACCAGGAGGTCGTGATCTGCACGTCAGGGCCCAACACCCTGGTCAGCAGCCGCAAGCCGGACGACCTCAAGGCCTTCTGCCAGGCCGCTACCGACGCGTTCGCGGAGTAGCCGCACCCTGGAGCAGGGTCTCGGCCAGGCCCCTGACCGCGGACTTGAGCCGCGCCACCCCGCCGTCCGCCATGACGTGCCGGGCCAGATCGGCATCGAAGGAGCCCAGCAGCGCGTGGGCGGCGAACTCCGCGTCCAGGCCACCTTCCGGCCGGGCCGCGGCGATCAGGGCCGTCACGTGCGCGTGCCAGCGCAGGTACGTCGGATCGCGGTACTTGTCCTCGGCGCAGGCTCGCTCGTGCGCGGCGAAGAGCGCCAGGTTGCGCTCGGCCAGCTCGCACAGCTCGTCCAGGAAGGCCGTCAGCCGGCCCTCGGGCGGCGCGCCGGGCCCGAGCGCGGAGCCGGGCGCCTCGATGGCCAGCGCCAGCGCGGCGGCCCGCTCGGCGAGCAGCTCCTGGAACAGCCCGGTACGGCTGCCGAAGCGCCGGAACAGCGTGCCCTTGCCGACCCCCGCCGCCGCGGCCACCCGGTCGAGGGAGATGTGCTCGGCGCCGTGGGCGGCGAGCAGCTCCTCCGTGGCCCGCAGGATCGCCTCCCGATTACGGGTCGCGTCTGACCGCACCGGCCTTACCTCCTCTTGCAAACGGACCGTCGGTCCTCATACTATCCCTGCCATCGAAGCGGACCGACAGTCCGCATCCTGACAGCGGGGAGAATGAGCATGCGTGCGTTGGTCGCGGGCCCGGGAGCCGAGGGACGCTTCGCGGAGGTGCCGGAACCCGAGCCGGGGCCCGGGCAGGCGCTCGTCGAGGTCCGTCACGCGTCCGTCAACTTCAGCGACCTGCGGCACATGGGCCGCCTGCCGGAGGGCACCGTGCTCGGCTACGACGCCGCCGGAGTCGTCCTGCGCGCCGCCGAGGACGGCACGGGACCGCGCGAGGGGGCGAGGGTGGCGGCGTTCGGGGCGGGCGCGTGGGCCGAGCGGGCGGCGTTCGACACCGGCTCGCTCGCGGTGGTCCCCGACGGGGTGGACCTGGTACGGGCCGCCGCGCTCCCGATGGCCGGCCTCACGGCGCTGCGTTCGCTGCGGGCCGCCGGACCCGCGCCGGGCTCGCGCGTCCTGGTGACCGGGGCGTCGGGGGCCGTGGGACGGCTGGCCGTGCAGCTGGCCGGGCGCGCCGGCGCCCACGTCATCGCCTCCGTCAGCAGACCGGAACGCGCCGAGCGACTGGCGGCCGGCCTCGGAGCTCCCGTCGACATCGTGGTGGGCCTGGACGGGGTCGAGCCGGTCGACGTCGTGATCGAGACGGTCGGCGGCCCGGCGCTCGTCGCCGCCTGGGCCCTGCTGAAGCCCGGCGGCAACCTCCAGAGCGTCGGCTGGGCCTCCGGGCAGCCCGCCGCCTTCCCTCCGAACTCGACCTTCTCCCTGGGCAGGGCCAGGTCGCTCAACTCCTTCGGCGACGTGACGGCCCCCGCCGACGACCTCGCCCACCTGCTCGCCCTCGTGGCCGCGGACGACATCTCCCTCGAAATCGGCCTGGCCGGCTCGTGGGAGGACCTGGACGCCGCGAAGGCCGCCCAGCTCGGCGGTTCCCTCACCGGGAAGATCGTCCTGGCGGTTGGCCGAACGCCCTGACGGGCCCGAAACCCACCTGTAACGCCTTGTCGTCGCCAAAGAAATGGTCTAGATGTAGTCCAAATGGAGCGTCCTCCACGCCCCCCAGGGAGACCTCAATGACCACTGAAGAGGATTCCAGGCGACTCGCCGAGCTCGGCTACAAGCAGGAGCTGGCCCGCACCTGGAGCGGTTTCTCCAACTTCGCCATCTCCTTCTCGATCATCTCCATCCTCGCCGGCTGCTTCACCACCTTCGGACAGGCCTGGAACTACGGTGGCCCGATCGCCATCTCCTGGGGCTGGCCGCTGATCTCCGCGTTCATCCTGATCATCGGTTTCTGCATGTCGGAGCTGGTGTCGGCGTACCCGACGGCGGGCGGCATCTACTGGTGGGCCGCCACGCTGGGCAAGCCGATCCACGGCTGGTTCACCGGCTGGCTCAACCTGATCGGCCTCATCGCCGTCACCGCGTCGGTGGACTACGGCTGCGCCACATTCCTCAACACCACGCTCAAGCTGGTCACCGACGGCGCGTGGGAAGCCACGTTGTCACAGGCGTTCCTGCTGTTCGTGATCATCCTCGTGGCCCACGCGCTGATCAACATCTACAGCCACAAGCTCATCTCGCTGCTGCAGAACGTCTCGGTGTGGTGGCACGTCGCGGGCGCCGCGATCGTCGTCGGGATCCTGATCTTCGCGCCCGACCACCACCAGTCGCTCGGCTTCGTCTTCGGCGGCACGAACAACAACTCCGGCTTCGGCGGCGGCTCCGACGGGCTGTCGTTCTGGTTCTACGTGCTGCCGCTCGGCTTCCTGCTCACCCAGTACACGATCACCGGCTTCGACGCCTGCGCGCACGTGTCGGAGGAGACCCAGGGCGCGGCCAGGACCGCCGCCCGCGGCCTGTGGCAGTCGATCTTCTACTCGGCGATCGGCGGCTGGATCCTGCTGCTGTCGTTCCTGTTCGCGGCCACGAACGTGGACGAGATCAACAAGCAGTCCGGGTTCGTGGGAGCCATCTTCGAGACCGCGCTCTCAGCTCCGCTGGCCACCGCGGTGTTCGCGATCTCCACGATCGGCCAGTTCTTCTGCGGGATGAGCTGCGTGACGTCGATGTCGCGCATGACGTACGCGTTCTCCCGGGACCGCGGCGTGCCCGGCTGGCGGCTGTGGTCGAAGGTGGACCGCAACCGCACCCCGGTCAACGCGATCATCGGAGGCTGCGTCGTGGCCGCCCTGATCACCCTGCCCGCCCTCTACGCGCCTCCCGGGCTGACCACGCCGGTCGCGTTCCTGGCCGTCGTGTCGATCGCGGTCGTCGGCCTCTACCTGGCCTTCCTCATCCCGATCTGGCTCCGGCTCCGCGCGGGCGACGCCTTCAAGCCGGGCCCGTGGACGCTCGGCCGCAAGTACAAGGTGCTCTGCTGGATCGCCTGCGTCGAGATCGTCGTCGTGTCGATCTACTTCATCATGCCGATCTCGCCCGCCGGGGTGCCCGGCAACAAGGCCTTCGACTGGACCTCGGTCAACTACGCCCCGATCGCGGTCGGGGTGGTGCTGGTCGGCATCGCCCTGTGGTGGGCGCTGTCGGCCAAGCACTGGTTCACCGGCCCCCGCCGCACGGTCGACGAGGTCCCGATCTCCTGACCCGGCCCGCGGGTACGGCCACCGCGGCCGTACCCGCCGCTCAGGAGGCTTCGAAGGCGGTGGCCACGGCCGCGCGGACCTCGGCCATCGAGGCCGTGCCGAGCTCGCGCTTGAGCGAGGTCATGTCCACGTCGGGCATGCCGCAGGCGACCGCCCAGTTCCACGGCTCCAGGTCGCCGTCGACGTTGAGCGCGAACCCGTGGCTCGTGACGCCCCGGCTCTGCCGCATCCCGATCGAGATGATCTTGCGGCCGGTCTCGGCGGTCCAGACGCCGGTCAGCAGCTCCGAGCCCGGCGGCGTGTCGCGACGCTCGGCGGGCAGCCCGAGCTTGCCCAGCGCCTCCACCAGCCGCAGCTCCACCTCGCGCACGTAGTCGACGATGCCCTGGTCCTCGGCGAGCTTGACGATCAGGTAGCCGACGAGCTGGCCGGGCCCGTGGTAGGTGAGCTGGCCGCCGCGCCCGGTCTCCATGACGGGGATGCCGCGCTCGGGCGCCGGTAGGTGGGCCATCGGCGTGCGGCGCCCGATCGTGTAGACCGACGGGTGGCTGAGCAGCCACAGCGTGTCCGGCCGCTCGTCCCGCTGGCGCTGCCCGACGAGGTCGGTCATGCGCTCCATCGCGGCGTCGTAGTCGACGAGATCGTCGTGGACGAGTGTCAGCGGCCTTGCCCTCATCCTTCGAGGATAAGCGGCATCCCGGGCATCGGCGCACGCGGCCCTGACCGCCAGAAGGTGTGGTCTTGTAACCCTTTTCCGGTTTCTCACCAAGCAGGGGCGTGAACCGACGAAGGGAGCTTGGCCGGTGCGTCTCAAACAGGCGAAGATCGCCACGGACCCCGTGGCATTCGAGGCCTTCTACCGGCGGCACGTCGACGCGGTCACCCGGTTCCTCGCCCGCCGCGTCGAGGATCCGCACACCGTTGCGGATCTGGTCGCCGAGGTCTTCGTGGCGGTGCTGGACTCGGCCCACACCTACCGCGCCGACCTCGGCACCGAGATCGCCTGGCTGTACGGCGTGGCGCGCAAGACGATCTCGGCCGAGCGGCGGCGGGCGTACAAGCAGTACCGGCTGACCGACCGGGTGAGCGGGCGGAGGCCGTTGGACACCGACGACGTCGCCCGGCTCGAAGAGCGCATCGACGCGGAGCGGCACGCCCGGCGGGCCTTCGAGGCCATGGCCGGCCTGCCCGAGGGGGAACGCGCCGTGCTGGAGCTGGTCGCCATCGACCAGCTCACGGTCACCGAAGCGGCGCACGCCCTCGGCATCCGGCCCGGGACCGCCAAGGTACGCCTGCACCGCGCACGCCAGACGCTGCGGAACCTGCCCTTCGTCATGGATGGAGCACCACGATGAGATTCGAGGAGCAACTGCTGATGGATCTGAAAGCGGAGATCGGCGCGCGGACCGAACGGCGTCGCCGTGTCACCCGCCGGCTGCTCGCCGGGGGCGCGGTGGCCGGGCTGGCCGCCGCGGCGGCGATCACGGTACCCCTGCTGGCCGGGGCGGAGACGCCCGCGTACGCCGTGACCAAGCAGGGCGACGGCACGATCCGGGTCGAGATCAAGGAGTTCGGCGACGCCGGCAAGCTGGAGCAGGACCTGAAGGCGGCGGGCGTGACCGCCGACGTCACCTATCTCAAGCCCAGGACGACGTGCGCCCCGGGCAGAGGCGAGCCCGTCGGAGGCGAGGCCACCACCCCTGAGGAGTGGCGCCGGTCCGTCTCCTACAAAGCCGCCCGCCCCCGGACCTCCGGGGTGGACATCAGTCCCCAGTATGTCGGCGCGGGCCAGACCCTGGTGCTGGAGTTCGCCGAGAAGCCGTACTGGAAGCTCAAGGCTCAGGTGATCACCGGCCAGGTCAAGCCCTGCACGGTGATCGACGACCCGGACGGCTCCTCAGCGGGGCAGCCGCCCATGGGTGACTAGCGACCGGTCGAGCCGGCCGTCCGCCGATCCACGGCGGGCGGCCCACCGGCGCCTGTCGCGGACGTCACGCCGCCGAACGGTAGCCCCTCGGCTCCTCCGGGATGAGGATCCACATGACGACGTAGACGACCCACAGCGGCCCGGGGATGAGCGACAGCAGGAGCCACAGGATCCGGACGAGAGTGGGCGGCAGGCCCATCTTGTCGGCGAGACCGCCGCAGACGCCGGCCAGAATCCTGTGCTCTCGTGAGCGGTACATGATGTTTCCTCCGTGTGTGACGACCTACCTGTTCAACGGACGGACAGGCCGACGGACTCCCGTCAGGAACCCTGAGAAAACCCTGTAAGGGTCAGCCACTCATGTGCCATGCCCAGATGTCGGCTGGTCAGTCCCCGCGCCGGGTCCACGTGGATGAGCAGGAAGTCAGCCAGACCCTGATGCACCCTGAGATACTCCTCGTCCTCCGCCCACACCTGGTCGTCGAACCAGACGAACGGCCGCCGGCCCACATAGCGGGCCACGTGCTGCGTCTTGAACATCTCCCCGCGCTCCGAGACCACGTTCGGGTCCACGGGGATGACGGGCAGCGAGGGCAGGCCGATCCTGGGAGCGATCCAGTCGTTGGCGTGGTGCTCCCACGTCGTCGCCCAGACCAGCTCGGAGCCGGTCGCCAGGGCCAGGTCGAGGAGCCTGCGGCCGTGGCGCGGGTTGAGGTGCACGGTGTAGACCTCGCCGTCGATCGTGCACCGGTAGCGCCGGAAGTCCGGAGTGGGCCGGCCCATCGGGTTGAGCACGCCGTCCACGTCCAGCAGCAGCAGTGGTTTCATCCGGCCCGGTACTCCTGTGGGCTGACGCCGCGTACCCGCTTGAAGGCCGCGCTGAGCGCGAACGGGCTCCCGTACCCCACCTTCCTGGCCACCGAGCCGATCGTCGCGTTCGGCTCCCGCAGCAGGTCGGCGGCCAGCGCCAGGCGCCAGTCCGTGAGGAAGGACATCGGCGGCTCGCCGACCAGCTCGGTGAAGCGCCTGGCCAGCGACGCTCTGGACACGCCCACCTCGGTGGCCAGCGCGGCGACCGTCCACGGGTGCGCCGGGTTGTTCTGCAGCAGGCGCATGGCCCGGCCCACCACCGCGTCGCCCATCGCGCGGTACCAGGCGGGCGCCTCGTTCGCGTGAGTGGCGAACCACGAGCGCAGCACCGCGATGAGCAGCAGGTCGAGCAGCCGGTCGAGGACCGCCTCCTGGCCCGGCTCGTCCTTGACGATCTCGGCGCCGAGCAGCGAGATGATCGGGTCTCCCGGCTGGACGAGCAGTTGCGGCAGCGCGTCCAGCAGCCGCCTGCTGACCTCGCCCTCCAGGTTGTACGTGCCGGTGAGCAGCACGGTGCCCCCTGACGGGTCGTTCCCCCACGTGCGCACGCCCATGGACATGGTGTCGTAGGGCGACTCGCCGTCGATCGTGCGGCACTCCTGGCCGGGGAGGATGACGACCTGCGGCTTGAGGCCGGGCTCCGAGGCCACCGTGTACGGCCGCGGCCCCCGGGCGATCGCGACCTCCCCCGGCGACAGGCGCACGGGCTCGCCCGAGTCGAACGCGATCCACGACTCCCCGCGCACCTGCGCGATCAACGACAGCGGGGCCTCGTCCTGGATGCGCATCGACCAGGGCGGATCCAGGATCGAGCGGAGCAGGAAGGCGCCACGGGCCCGCGGGCCGTCCAGTAGCGCCGCCAGCTGGTCCATGGGTTAGACGATCGCATATGCCATTGCGCTTCTCAACCATGGAGAGTCTTATGGGTATGGCGGCTTACTAGATATATGACGATTCTGGTTCTGGGCGGCACGGGCAAGACCGGCCGCCGTGTGGTTGACCGCCTCAACGCTCTCGGCCTGCCTGTGCGGATCGGGTCCCGCCCCCTCTTCGACTGGCAGGACCGCTCCACGTGGCCGACGGCCCTCGACGGCGCGACGGCCGTCTATCTCGCCTATGTCCCCGATCTGGCCTTCCCCGGCGCGTACGAGGACGTCAAGGCGTTCACGGAGCTGGCCGTGAGCGGCGGCGTGCGGCGGCTGGTCCTGCTGTCCGGGCGGGGCGAGCCGGAGGCGGAGGCCAGCGAGCGGACCGTGCGGGAGTCCGGGGCCGAGTGGACGATCGTCCGCTGCAGCTGGTTCATGCAGAACTTCAGCGAGGGCTTCTTCTACGACCAGGTGCTCGAAGGCGTCATCGCGATGCCGGTCGCCGATGTGCCCGAGCCGTTCGTGGACGTGAACGACATCGCGGACGTGGCCGCCGCCGCGCTCAGCCGGGACGGCCACGCGGGCCGGCTCTACGAGCTCACCGGGCCGCGGCTGCTGACGTTCGCGCAGGCGGCCGAGGAGCTGTCCAGGGCCACCGGCCGGGAGATCTCGTTCGTGCGGGTGACGCCGGAGGAGTACGTGACCGCGGCCGTCAAGAACGGCGTGCCCGAGGAGGAGGCCGCGGGCCTGGCCGCGCTGTTCACCGGCATCCTGGACGGCCGCAACGCCTCGGTGGCGGACGGCGTGCGGCAGGCGCTCGGCCGCCCGGCCCGCGACTTCACCGACTACGCCGAGGCCGCCGCCGCGATGTGGCAGCGCCTCTGAGATCTCACGGGGTCGGTGCTCCTCGTGGCCGTACGGGACTCTGTACGCGACGCGAGCAACCCACCGGCCCCGGCATCCGCTAGCCTCACCCTCGTCACTCCCGCGTTCTCGGAAGGTTGTCGTCGTGATCGGCTGGCTAGAAGCGGTGGTTCTGGGGTTGGTCCAGGGGCTCACGGAGTTCCTGCCGATCTCCTCCAGCGCCCACATCCGGGTGGTCTCCGCCATCGCCGGCTGGCAGGACCCAGGGGCGGCGTTCACCGCCGTCATCCAGATCGGCACCGAGCTGGCCGTGCTGATCTATTTCCGCAAGGAGATCTGGGAGATCATCTCCACCTGGACCAGATCCCTGTTCAACAAGGACCTGCGCGGTCACTGGGCCGCCCGCATGGGGTGGTACATCATCGTCGGCTCGCTGCCGATCGTGGTGCTCGGCGTGACGTTCAAGGACCAGATCGAGACCGTCTTCCGCGACCTGCGCCTGGTGGGCACCACGCTGATCGTCTTCGCCCTCCTCCTCTGGTTCGCCGACCGCACCGCCCGCAACAAGCTCACGCTGGAGAAGCACCTCAGCTTCCCCCACGCCATCGTGTACGGCTTCGCCCAGGCGCTCGCCCTGATCCCCGGCGTGTCCCGCTCGGGCGGCACCACGACCGCCGGCCTGCTGCTCGACTACCGCCGCGAGGACGCCGCCAAATACTCATTCCTGCTGGCCATCCCCGCCGTGCTGGGTTCGGGCGTCTTCGAGCTGCGCGAGATCGGCAAGGGCCCGGCCCCCGAGTGGGGGCCGACGATCCTCGCCACGGTCATCTCGTTCGTCGTCGGATACCTGGCCGTGGCCTGGTTCCTGCGTTACATCAGCACCCACCGCTTCACCGGCTTCGTGATCTACCGGATCGTCCTGGGCTTCTTCCTCATCCTCGCGGTCACCGCGGGCTGGATCCCGGCCCTAGGCTGACACGAGGGCCGGAGCCGGATAGTACGCCGCCCACGCCTCGTCGCCCATGCGCAGGATCTTCAACCCGGTCCAGCCGAGGGCGACGACGGGCAGGATCCAGAACACCACGGTCAGGGGCCCGTACGGGACGGGGAACGAGACGACGTAGCCGACGAAGACGAGCAGCGGCACCCACCAGCCGACGAAGCCCGCCCGCCACACGGCCGCGGTCAGCAGCGGCAGGCCGAGGATGGCGAAGAACATCCACGGCATCTGGAAGCCGATGATGACGCCGGGCAGGTTCAGCATCTCGTCGAGGATGCGCTGCGCCTCCGCCGGCGAGTTGTGCTGCCCCAGCCACCACTCCACGGGGTCGATCATCAGCAGCGCGGACAGCGCGAGGTAGCCGATCACCGTCATCCCCGCCCCCACGTGGCCGAGCCGCGTGGCCCTGCGCCGGGTCAGATGGGCCAGGCCGAGCGCGGCCACGCCCATGAGCAGGTAGCTCCAGTGGTAGAGCGCGGACTCGGTCTGGGCCAGCGCGGGGTTCGCGCCGTAGCTGACCGCCTCCCGGTCGTCGCCCCAGGTGCCTGGATCGACGACGACGGCGACGGCCTGGAGCAGCGGGGCCACGATGAGCAGTACGCCCGCCGCGATGCGCCGAAAGGTCACCTGGTCGTTCAACATGCCGCCGACGGTAGGCGCCGCGCCCGCCGCCCGTCGTCCGCCTGCGGACCGATCCGGCGTCCCCTACGCGGTGGAGAAGATCACGTCGGCCGGAGGGTCCGGGGGTAGCGGCTGCAGAGGGCGAAGACGACGGCGAAGAGGGTCCAGGCGGCGACGTACGCGACGGGGTGGGCCCAGACGTCGCCGACGAGGTCGCTCAGCGCGGCGCGGCCCTCGAAGTAGAGCGCCAGGCCCGCCACCGCGCCGGGGATCGCGCCCCACCAGCGCTGCCACCACACCTCGTGGACGACCACCTCGAACACGACGAGGGCGATCGGGCCGAACAGCAGGAACTTCAGCCCGGGCGGCTGGGACAGCAACGCGGTGAGCCCCATGATCGCCGCCGCCGATGCGGCCGTCAGGAGCACCACGGCCCCGAAGGGCGCGGGCTCGTTCCGGGGATCGATGTCTTCGGACATGATCACCATTCTGGCCGACGGCGCGCTACCCGACGGACACGCCCTCCTTCGGGGAGACCGCCTGCGGACGGTAGGTGGCCAGCGTGAACAGCAGCGCCACCAGCCCGAACGCGGTGGCCAGCACGATCACGCCCGTCCTGCCGTACCAGTCGAGCGTCGCGCCGCCGGCCAGCCCCGCCAGGAAGAGGCCCACGTACTGGGCCGACGACAGCAGCCCCAGGCCGATCGGCACGTTGCCGGGCACCACGGAGACGGTCCTGAACTGCTGGGCGGGGGCCACCAGCCACCCGAGCGCGCCCCACAGGAACGCCCATACGAGGGCGACGGGCAGGGCCAGGTTCGCGACGGGGATGAGGGCCAGGAACAGGGTGCTCGCGCCCAGGGCGAGCAGCACCATCCTGCGCGGCCCGTACAGGTCGGTGAAGCGCCCGCCGAGCTGGTTGCCCACGATGCCGCCGATCCCCCACGCCCACAGCACGGCGGGCAGCGGCAGGTCGATCAGCGACCCGATGTAGGTGTACGCGGTGAACGCCGCCGCGAACAGCAGCAGCTGCGTCACCAGCACCGCCAGCACCTGCCGGTCGCCCAGCGGCGCGAGACGCTCCCGCAGCCGCCCCGACGTCGGGATCCTGACCACCGGCACCACCGTCGCGACCCAGGCGAACCCGATCACGCCCAGCCCCGCCACCATCCACAGCGTGGACCGCCAGCCCGAGACCGAGCCCAGCCAGGTGCCCAGGGGCACGCCGATCGCGTTCGCGACCGTCATCCCACCCATCACCAGCGCGAGCGCCCGGCCGCGCCGCTCGGGCTCGGTCAGCGCGTTCGCCACGCCGGACGCGGTCGGCGTGAACATCGCCGCCCCCGCCGCCGCGACCACCCGGGTGGCCATGACCAGCGGGTACGTCGGAGCCAGCGCGGTCAGGACGTTGCCCAGCACGAACACGCCGAGGGCCACCAGCAGCACGGTCCTGCGCGACAGCCGGGCGGTCAGGGCGGCGAGGACGGGCGACAGCACCGCGTACGCCAATGCGAAGACGGTCATGAGCTGCCCCGCCGCGGAGGACGAGATCCCCAGTTCCTTCGAGATGGGCGGTAAGAGCCCGGCGGTCACGAACATGCCCGTACCGATGGCGAAATTTCCGGCAGCAAGCGGGTAGAGCCGCGAAGTCATGGGGCCTCCAGGAAAAAGTTGGACATGCATCAAACTGACGTATAGTTGGATTGTTGTCAAACAATAGAACGAAGGTAGGGTTTGACCATGCGCCTGCTACCTCACCCGGCAACGGAGGACATCGAGCTCACGGAGGTCCTGCGGGCGCTGTCCGACCCCGTCCGCCTGGAGATCGTCGTCCGGCTCGCCCTCAGCGGCGTGATGAACTGCGGCGAGGCGGGCGACGACCTGGGCGTGCACAAGTCGACGGCCTCGCACCACTACCGGACGCTGCGCGAGGCGGGCGTGGTCATCACCAAGCAGGAGGGACGGCTGAAGTTCATGAGCCTGCGCCGCGACGACCTCGAGTCCCGCTTCCCCGGCCTGCTCGACTCCGTCCTCTCCGCCGCCGGGATCCCGAGCCCTGCCCTGATCCCGAGCGCCGACGTCCCCGCCCCGCGTTGATGCGCCACGACTCGCTGCCCATCCGGCACGTCCTGCCCGACCTGCTCGCCGCGCTCGACCGGCACGGCAGCGCGGTGCTCACGGCCCCGCCCGGCACGGGCAAGACGACGGTCGTGCCCCTGGCCCTGGCCGAGGCGGGCATGCGGGTGCTGGTCGCCGAGCCGCGGCGGCTGGCCGTGCGCGCGGCGGCCAGGCGGATGGGCGTGAGCTACACGATCAGGGGCGAGCGCCACACGGGCGCGAACCCGATGGTCGAGGTCGTCACGACCGGCGTCCTGCTCCAGCGCCTCCAGCGGGACCAGGAACTGGCCGGGGTGGACGCGGTCGTGCTCGACGAGTGCCACGAGCGGCACCTGGACGCTGACACCTCCCTGGCGTTCCTCCTGGACGTACGCGACACGCTCCGGCCCGACCTGCGCCTGCTGGCCACCTCGGCGACCGCCGACGCCGAGCCGTGGTCCCGGCTGATCGGCGGCCCGATCGTCGCGGCCACCGGCGCCGCGTACCCCGTCGAAACGGTGTGGGCCCCGCCTGCCCGCCCGGTCGCCCCGCCGCACGGCCTCCGTGTCGACCCCGCGCTGCTGTCCCACGTGGCCTCGGTGGTCCGCAGGGCGCTGGCGGAGCGGGACGGCGACGTGCTGTGCTTCCTGCCCGGCGTGGCCGAGATCGCCAGGGTCGCCGGGATGCTGGACGGCGTGGCGGTGCTCCAGGTGCACGGGCAGGCCCCGGCCCACGTCCAGGACGCCGTGCTCGCGCCGGGCCCGGCCCGCCGGGTGGTGCTGGCCACGTCGGTCGCCGAGTCGAGCCTGACCGTCCCCGGCGTCCGGGTGGTGGTCGACTCCGGCCTGGCCCGCGAGCCCCGTACCGACCACGCCCGCGGCCTGGGCTCCCTCACCACGGTCAGGGTCTCGAAGGCGTCGGCCGGCCAGCGCGCGGGCCGGGCGGGACGCGAGGCACAAGGCACGGTCTACCGGTGCTGGTCGGCGGCCGACCACGACCGTCTCGCCGACCACGCGCGGCCGGAGATCGCGCTCGCGGACCTGACGGGGTTCGCGTTGCAGGCCGCCTGCTGGGGCGCGCCCGACGCGTCGGGCCTGGCCCTGCTGGACCCGCCGCCGCCCGCCGCGATGTCCGCCGCCGGCCGCACCCTGGAGGCGCTGGGCGCGCTGGACCCGGCCTCGCGGGTGACGGAGCGCGGGCGCCGGATGGCGCTCGCGGGCGTGCATCCCCGCCTGGCCAGGGCCCTGCTCGACCTCGGCCCGAGCGCGGCCGAGGTGGTGGCCCTGCTGTCGGAGCAGCTGCCGCGCGACGCCGGCGACGACCTGGTGGAGGTCTGGCGCGCGGCCCGCCGGGGCGGCACCGGCTTCGCCGCCCGCTGGCGCCAGGAGACCAGGCGCCTCCAGCGGACCGCCGGCACGGGCCGCCCGGACCTGCCCGGCGACGCGCCGGCCGGGACGGCGGTGGCGCTGGCGTTCCCCGAGCGGGTGGCGCGCAGGCGGGGTGGCGGCTACCTCATGGCCTCCGGCACGCAGGCCCAGCTCCCGGAGGGGTCCAGGCTGCACACCGCCGAGTGGCTGGCCATCGCCGTCGCCGACCGGCAGTCGGGCTCGGCCTCGGCCCGCATCAGGCAGGCCGTGGAGATCGACGAGGCGACCGCCAGGCTGGCTCACCCCACCACCACCCAGGACGAGATCGCCTGGCACGTCCCTCCGGGCGAGCGTCGCGGCGACGTGCTCGCCCGCAGGGTCGAGCGCCTGGGCGCGATCGAGCTGTCCGCCGCCCCGCTCAAGGACGCCGACGTCCGCGAGGCCGTCCTGTACGGCCTGCGCGCGGAGCCCGACGTCCTGACCTGGACGAAACAGGCCAAGGACCTACGGGATCGCCTGGCCTTCTGCCACCGCGCCATCGGCGCCCCCTGGCCCTCCACGGACGCGCTCATCGACCTGGCCGACCAGTGGCTGGAGCCCGAGCTGTCCAGGGCCCGTCGCCGGACCGACCTGGAGCGCATCGACGTGGCCGCGGCGCTGAAACGCCTGATCCCCTGGAGCGAGCGCCTGGAGCGGGCGGCTCCCGAACGCATCGAGGTCCCCAGCGGCTCCCACATCCGCGTCGACTACTCGGGCGACCGGCCGGTGCTGGCGGTGAAGCTGCAGGAGCTGTTCGGCTGGCAGGAGACGCCCGAGATCTCCGGCGTGCCCGTCCTGGTGCACCTGCTCTCCCCGGCGGGCCGCCCGGTGGCCGTCACCGCGGACCTGGCGTCGTTCTGGCGCGAGGGCTACCGTTCGGTACGCGCGGAGCTCCGCGGTCGCTACCCCAGGCACCCCTGGCCGGAGGACCCGCTGACCGCGCCTCCCACCCGCCGCGCCAAGGAGAGACGAGCATGACCAGCGTGGCAGCCGCCGCCCGCGACAACGCCGAGTGGTGCGACGCGATGTGCCGCGCGCACGGCACGCCCGGCGCGTTCGCGGACCGGGCCTGGACCAACCCCGCCAGGACCCCGCCCTTCTACCCGGACGCGGTGACGCTCTCGCCCGACGCGACGGCGGCCGACGTGCTCGGCCGCATCGACGCGGGCCCGGGGGCGTCGGTCAAGGACAGCTTCGCCACGCTCGACCTGCCGGGCTTCGAGGTGCTGTTCGAGGGTCAATGGATCCACCGTGAGCCACCGGAGCGCCGCGAGCCCACGATCGCCATGGAGGTGGTGAGCGACGCCGCCACGCTGCGCGCCTGGGAGCAGGCGTGCTTCGACGGCGAGGTCGGCGGCCTCTTCCTGCCCACGATCCTCGACGAGGTCACGATTCTGTGCGGCAGGAGAGGGGACGCCGTCGTCTGCGGCTCCGTGCTCACCCCGCGCCAGCAGGTCGTGGGCGTCTCCAACGTGTTCGGCGAAGCCGTGTGGGAGGCGACCCTGGCCGTGGCGGCCAGGACGTTCCCCGGCCGGCCCCTGGTCGGCTGGGAGGTCGACCCGGCGGACGCCCTGCGGCACGGCTTCACCACGATCGGCCCGCTACGCGTCTGGAGCAAGATCGCCTAGGGTCGGGTTCTCCAGCACCGGAAAGCGCTCGGCCCCCACGCCCACGTCCTTGAACCCACTCGACGTGGCCACGCACACGACGGGCCCGTCGAAGTCCCGCCGCAGCTTCCGGTGTCCCGCCAGCCCCGCCGCGCCCGACAGCTCCTGCCACAGCCCCTGCCCGGCCAGGTCCCGCTGCGCCGCCCGCAGCTCCTCGTCGGTCACGAGCAGGGCCTCGCCGCCGCTGTCGCGCACGGCCACCACCCCGCGGTGCCCGCCGACCGGCCCGGCGATGCCGTACGCGTCGCTGGCCCCCAACTCGACGATCGCGGCCGGAGCGCCGGTGGCCAGCGCCCGCGCGTGGGGCCCGCCGGCCGCCGTCTCGCAGGAGAACATCCGCGGCACGGCCTCGGTCAGCCCCAGCAGCCGCAGCTCCACGAACCCCTTCCACATCCCGTAGAGCAGCTCGGCGTACCCGGTGGGGGTGAAGACGGCCGCGGGCACGCCTCCGAGCTGCAGGAACAACTCGTAGGCGATCGTCTTGTAACCCTCGGGCCCGAACGGGTGCCCGGTGTGCGTCACCGTCTGGTTGCTGACCGGGTGGTAGCCGAGCCGGTCGACGACCTCGCGCAGCAGCGGCCAGCGTGCCTCGGCGGGCACGGAGACGACCTTGGCCCCGTACGCGCGCACGAACGCCTGCACGGCGGGCGGCGAGTCCGCCGAGGTCAGCACGATGGCGGGCAGCCCTGCTCGGGCGGCGTAGGCGGCGGCCGAGGCCCCGTGGTTGCCGGACGAGGCCACGACCACGCCGGGCGCGCCCGAGGCGACGGCGGCGCTGACCGCGACCCGGTTGAGGCGGTCCTTGTGCGACCAGGTCGGGTTACGGGACTCGTCCTTGACGTAGATCCCGTCGAACTCCACCAGCGGCGTCCCGCCCTCTCCCAGCGTGGGCGCCTCCAGCGGCGGCAGCAGTGGCGACCAGCGCGCGAGGTCCGTGCCCGGATCCTGCTCGAACAGGCGCGGATCAACCCGCCCGTAGTCGTACGTGATCTCCAGCGGATAGGCGATCTCGTCCGTGCTGGTCCTGGGACAGCCCCGCGTCAGCGGCGGGAACAGCGGGAACTCGGTCGCGGGGTCACCCAGCGAGCGCTGGCGGAGGGCAAGGGAGGGTCCGTTCACGTGCATCGACCCTATCGAGCCGCGCTGCCAGGATGCAGACTCTAGTCATGTTGTGGGCAGGCAGGTCCGCTGTCGAGATCGCGACGGCCGTCCGGCGTGGGGACGTCACGGCCACGACCGTCGTCGAGGAGCACCTTCACGCCATCTCGGAGCGGGATTCCAAAGTAGGGGCGTTCCGTCGGATCAGAGAGCGGGCCGTGGAGGAGGCGCAGGCCGTACAGAAACGGCGCGACCTGGCGGACCTGCCGCTGGCCGGCGTGCCCGTGGCGGTCAAGGACAACCTGGAGGTCGCGGGCGAGGCCACCCGCGGCGGGTCCGCGGTCACGGCGGACGCGCCCGCGCCGGAGGACCACGTGACGGTGGCGCGCCTGCGGGCCGCGGGGGCGGTGGTCGTCGGCCTGACGAACCTGCCCGAGCTGGGGCTCGTCGCGCTCGGCGACAGCGCGTACGGCATCGTCCGCAACCCCTGGAACCCGGCCAGGACGGCCGGCGGGTCGTCGTCGGGCAGCGCCGCGGCCGTGGCGGCGGGCATGGTGCCGCTGGCGCTGGGCAACGACGGCATGGGTTCGCTGCGCATCCCGGCCGCCTGCTGCGGCGTGCTGGCCGTCAAGCCCGGCACCGGGCTCGTGCCCCCGCCGACCGACCACTGGGACGGGCTGACGGAGAACGGCCCCCTGGCGACGACCGCGTCCGACCTGGCGCTGGCGCTGTCCGTACTGGCCGCCGACCCGGCGCTGGCCGAGTCCTGGCGCGGCGGCCGCCGGATCGAGCCACGGCCACCCATGCTGCGCTCGGTCTGGGCGGACGACGACGAGATCTGGGAGCCGCAGCCGCCCCAGGACAGCCCCGAGCCGTTCGACCTGCGGGTGGCGTACGCGCCCCAGCCGCTCCCCGTCGGCCTGCCTGTCGACAGGGAGTTCCAGGCCGCGGTGCGCGGGGCGGCGGAGACGCTGCGCCAGGCCGGGCACACGGTGGTCGAGCACCGCGACAAGCTGCCCGCCTGGCTCGGCCCCGCCACGATCGCCACCTGGCTCACCAGGGCCGCCGCGTCGGCCGACGGCCTGGACCGGCGCCGGCTCGAACGCCGCACCCGCGGACTGGCCCGTGCGGGCCGGGTGCTCGGCGCGCTCAAGCTCGACGGCGTGCGCGGCCGGGAGCGCTGGAGCGGCTACGGGGCCGACCAGTGGTTCGGGGACGCCGACGTGCTGATCACGCCCGCACTGGCCACCGTCCCGCCGAAGGCCGAGCGCTGGGGCGAGCGCGGCTTCGTCCGCAACGCGCTGGCCAACATCAGGTACGCCCCCACCACCGGCCCCTGGAACATGTGCGGCTGGCCCGCCATCACGGTCCCCCTGGCCACGCACTCCACCGCGCTGCCCATCGGCATCCAGATCATCGCCCCACCCGGCGGCGAACCCCACCTGCTCGGCCTGGCCGCCCAGCTCCAGGCCGCCCATCCCCCGGTCAGGCCGCCCGGCTTCGCGTTCTGAGCGGCTGTTTCGAGCCGCTGTTTCGAGCCGCTGAGGGTGCACCTGACAGGTGTACCTCCAGCGGGGCGCTGGCCGGCGTGCGGGCCGTGCCGCAGCCTGGTCCGCATGAACACACGTGAATGGCTCGTGCTCGTCACGCTGTGCGGCGCGACGTTCATGACAGGTCTGGATTATTCGATCATCACGGTCGCGCTCCCCGAGCTCGGCCGCGATCTGGGTTTCGCCACGCGGGGCGACCTGCAGTGGGTGGTGACGGCCTGCCTGCTGCCGACGGCCGCGTTGATGCCGCTGTTCGGGCGGGTGTCGGACGTGGTGGGGCGGCGCAGGCTGTTCGCGGCCGGCGTGACGGCGTTCACCGGGTTCTCCCTGCTGGCGGCCCTGGCTCCGGTGCCGGGGGTGCTGGTCGGCGCCAGGGCCGGGCAGGGCGTGGCGGCGGCCATGATCGGCCCGACGGCGCTGGCCCTCATGACCACGGCCTTCGCCGAGGGCCCGAAGCGTACGAGGGCGATGGGCGTCAACGGGGCGCTGCTCTCGCTCGGCTTCGTGGCCGGGACCATCGGCGGCGGCCTGGTCACCAGCGGGCTGAGCTGGCGCTGGACCATGCTCATCCTGGTGGGGATCGGCGTGGTCGTGCTGGTGGGCGCGCTCACCGTGCTCCCCGGCGACTCCGGCGGGAGCGCCGTCCGGCTGGACGTGCCGGGGGCCGTGCTGGCGAGCGGCGGGCTGTTCGCCCTGGTCTACGGCATTTCTACGCTCACGTGGGTCGGCGTCGCGGCGGCCGTGCTGCTGCTGGGGGCGTTCCTCGCGGTCGAGGCCAGGCACGCCGCCCCGCTGGTGCCACTACGGCTGCTGCGCCGGCCCACGGTGAAGTGGGGGATGGCGGTGGCGCTGGTGACGTTCGGCATGTGCGGCGGGGCGACGCTGCTGCTGAGCGTCTACATGCAGGACGTGCTCGGCTGGTCCGCGCTGCGGACGGGGCTCGGGTTCCTCGGCGAGGGCGTGGCCGCCCTGGTCGCGGGCGGCCTGGCGGCCCGGCTGATCGGCGCGTACGGCGCCCCCGCGACCGTGGCGGCCGGCTTGACCGCGCAGGCCGTGGGGACGGCGGCGATGGTGTTCCTGCCCGCCTCGGGAGGGCTGGGGGTGCTGCTGTCCACCTCGGCGGCGATGGGCTTCGGTCACGTGCTGACCGTGGTGGCCGCGATCACGACGATCACGTCCGGGCTCGACCCGGCCGACCAGGGGGTGGCGGGCAGCCTCGCGCAGATGCCCACGTTCGTCGGGGCGATCGGGGTGGCCGGGCTGACCGCCGTCGCATCGGCGTACGCCGAGCTGCTGACGGGCCTGCACGCGGCGTTCGCGGTGGCGGGGGCGGTCGCCCTGCTCGGGGCGGCCGGGGGCGCCCTGCTGCTGCGCCGCGCTACCCCTGCCGCAGCAGGCGTCTGAGCGGCTCCTCCGAGCCGGGCTCCGGCTGGAAGAGCACCACGCCCTGCCCCTCGTCGTCGGGCGTACGCAGCAGCTCGGCGGTGAGCGTGACGACGCCGAGCTCGGGGTGGCGGTAGCCGCGCGAGATGGAGGCGCAGTTGCTCACCGGATGCCGCGTCCACATGGCCCTGAACTCGGCGCTCCCGGCCGTCAGCTCGTCGACCAGCGCGCGCAGCCCCTCGTCGCCGGGGAACTTGCCGAGCGACACCTGCAGGTACGCGATGTCGTCCAGGGCCTTGCTCTCCCAGTCGACGTAGAACTCGCGGGAGCGGGGGTCGAGGAAGTCCATGCGGGCGAAGTTGGGGCGCGGCTCGCGCTCCGGCGCGTCGAAGTCCAGGTGCGGGGTGAACAGCGCGTGCGCGAGCCGGTTCCAGGCCAGCACGTCGGCGCGCCGGCCCACCGCCCAGGCCGGCACCTCCGTGAACGACTCGACCATGCGCCTGATCCCGGGCCTGAGCAGCTCAGGCCCGACCGGCGGGCGGGACCGGACGGCGCGGGCCAGGCGGTGCAGGTGGGCCCGCTCGTCGTCGTCCAGCCGCAGCGCGCGGGCGAGCGCGTCGAGCACCTCGTCGGAGACGTTCGGGCTCTGCCCCTGCTCCAGCCGGGTGTAGTAGCCGACGCTCAGGCCCGCCAGCGGCGCCAGCTCCTCCCTGCGCAGCCCTGCCACACGCCGGTGCCGCACCCCCGGCCCGAGCCCGACGTCCTGCGGCTTGAGCCGCGCGCGCCGGGCCCGGAGGAATTCACCGAGACTCATCGATGTGCCGTGCTCAGACCCCGACCGGATGCCAGACGGTCTTGGTCTCCAGGAACCGCGTCATCCGGCCGGTCCCCGGGTCGGCCGCCCAGTCCTGCCGGGAGGGGCGCAGGACGCGCTTGAGGTTCTCCGCCGCCGCCTGCTCGCAGCTCAGCGCCAGGTCGGCGTCCTCGACCCCGGTCAGGTCGAGCCCGTTGACGTCCATGTGCGCCGCCAGCCAGGGCGCCAGCTCGGCCTGGTGCCCAGTGAGGACGTTCACCACGCCCCCGGGCAGGTCGGACGTGGCCAGGACCTCCGCCAGCGTGATCGACGCGAGCGGCGTGCGCTCGGACGCCACGACGACGCACGTGTTGCCGGTCACGATCACGGGCGCGACCACCGACACCAGCCCGAGCAGCGGATCGGCGGGCGCGATCACGGCCACCACACCGGTCGGCTCGGGCGAGGACAGGTTGAAGTACGGGCCCGCGACCGGGTTGGCCGCGCCGTGCACGGCGGCGATCTTGTCGGACCACCCCGCGTACCAGACGAGCCGGTCGATCGCGGCGTCCACCTGCTCCAGCGCCGCCTTCTTGCCGCCGCCGACCTCCTCGGCGAACTGCGCGCGCCGCCCCTCCAGCATCTCGGCGACCCGGTAGAGGATCTGCCCCCGGTTGTAGGCGGTGGCGCCCGACCAGCCGGGGAACGCCTTGCGCGCGGCCACCACGGCGTCGCGGGCGTCCTTGCGCGAGGCGCGGGACGCGTTGCCGAGGAATTCGCCCTTGGCCGAGGTCACGGGGTAGGACCTCCCACTCTCCGAGCGCGGGAACGCCCCTCCGATGAACAGCTTGTAGGTCTTTCTGACGGACAACCTACTCATCGCCCCGCCCCCTCCACGTGGACTCCTGCGACATCTGGACCGGCACGAAGACCTGGCCGCACCGGCTCACGCCGCAGCGGTGGGCGTACCAGCCGGTGCGTACGGGCCGCCCGGCCCTGGCGAAGGCGTGACCCCTGGTGGCCTGTGCCCGCCGCCTGGCGCGGCGGGGACGGCGATGCTCACACGTCAAGGTAGGCCTCCAAGCCGTGCAGACCGCCTTCGCGGCCATAGCCGGACTCCTTGTAACCGCCGAACGGCGAGGCCGGATCGAACTTGTTGAACGTGTTGGCCCACACCACCCCCGCCCGCAGCCGGTCAGCCATCCACAGGATCCGCGACCCCTTCTCCGTCCAGATCCCCGCCGACAACCCATACGGCGTGTTGTTGGCCTTCTCCACCGCCTCGGCCGGCGTGCGGAACGTCAGCACCGACAACACCGGCCCGAAGATCTCCTCCCGCGCGATCGTGTGCGACTGCGCCACCCCCGTGAAGATCGTGGGCGGGAACCAGAACCCCCGCTCCGGCAGCTCGCAGGCGGGCGACCAGCGCTCGGCGCCTTCCGATTCCCCGACCGCCGACAGCTCGCGGATCCTGGCCAGCTGCTCGGCCGAGTTGATCGCGCCGACGTCGGTGTTCTTGTCCAGCGGGTCACCCACCCGCAGCGTGCCCAGCCGCCGCTTCAACGCCGCCAGCAACTCCTCCTGAACCGACTCCTCCACCAGCAGCCGCGACCCGGCGCAGCACACGTGACCCTGGTTGAAGAAGATCCCGTTCACGATCCCCTCCACCGCCTGGTCGATCGCGGCGTCGGCGAACACGATGTTGGCCGCCTTGCCACCCAGCTCCAAGGTCAGCCTCTTGTCCGTGCCGGCCACCGTCCGGGCGATGATCCTGCCCACCTCGGTCGAACCGGTGAAGGCCACCTTGTCCACATCCGGGTGCGCCACCACCGCCGCGCCCGTCTCGCCCGCGCCGGTCACGATGTTCACCACCCCCGGCGGCAGATCGGCCTGCCGGCAGATGTCGGC